>DSAR01000452.1 GCA_011046405.1 Chloroflexota bacterium
CAAAGTCGGCCTACGCCGACTATAAACTAACCTGCGAAGGCAGGTTTTGCAATGCGTGATTTTTACGCGCTGTAGCCACGCGGTTTTAACCGCTGTGCGCTGTAATGTGCCATTGTCAAAGTAAATGCAAATGACAGATGAGAAAATGACAAATCAGAAAATGCCCCGGCGTTTGTTATGGCTAATTCTACTGATCCCGATCCTGTTGACCGCCTGTGCCAATGGTGAAGAGGCCGAAATGAGACCCACACTCTCGCCGCTTCCGGGCGCGTCCACGACACAGCCCACGTCCACACCATTGCCGGAGGGGGCGACGACGGGCGCCCGCGTCCGGGCGCGGGGAAAATTGCGCGTGGGCGTGCGTTACGATTTGCGACCCTTTGGTTACGTCACCGAGGAGGGAGGGATCGCCGGTTTGGGGGTGGATATGGGGCGTGAGCTGGCCCGGCGTTGGCTGGGAGACGCCGGCGCTGTCGAGTTTCGCCAGGTGCGCTCAGATACAGCCGTCGAACACATACAGGCGGGAGATGTGGACCTCGTCATCACCGCCTTCATTCACACCCAGGAGCGGGAGAGTCAGGCTGATTTCAGCCTGCCCTACTTCATAGATGGGCACGCGCTGTTGGTGCGGGCAGCCGATGCGCCGGTTTTGGGCGCTGTCGAGTCGCTGCAGGGCCGCCCCGTGGGGGTCGTGGCCTGGACCGACGCCGCCGAGGCGCTGCGGGCCGCAGTACCCTTTACGCTCACCTTCCAGACTTACGAGCGTTTCGACGGCGCCGTGGCGGCGCTGGAACGGGGGGAGATCGACGCTGTGGCCGATTTGAGGCGCCGGCTTTTCTGGGGACGGCAAATGTTCCCCGAGACGGCCATTACCGCCCAGTACACCCACGCTTCGGTAGCCTTGGCGTTCCCACAGAACGATCCATTTTTCGCCGACCTGGTCAACCTGACCTTCCAGGAGATGTTGGACGATGGGACCTACGCGGAACTGTATGGGCGGTGGTTCCCCTCGGAGTATCCGCCCGCCATCGAGCGGTGGCCGGGAGACGAGACGCCGCGCCTGGAAGACGCTCCGTTGTTCACCGAGACGCCGGATACGATTGAGGCCATCAGGTCGCGCCGTCGCCTGGCCGTCGCTTTCGTGCGGGATCGATCCCCCTTTTCTTACGTCGATGCGAGCGCCTCGCCAGCCGGTTACGAAGTCAACCTGGTACAGCGCCTGGCAGGTCGTTGGCTGGGCGATAGCACGGCGCTCGATTTTATCACCACGACGGTCGAAGCAGGCCAGGAGATGTTGCGCACAGGGCAGGCGGACTTGCTCATCGGCGGCGTCGTCCACGACCGCGCAGCCGAGATGCGGGTGGATTTCAGCCTGACCACCTACTGGGCGGGCGAGGGGTTGATGGTGTGGGCCGGGACGCCGATCACCGATTTGAGAGACCTGGATCGCCAACCGGTGGCCGTGCTCGAGGAAAGCCGGGATATCCTGGAAACCGCCGCCCAGGAGGCCGGCGTGCGACCGACCATTATGCCGCAGCCGACGTTGGCGGGAGCGCTGAGTCTCCTGGAGGGCGGGTACGTGATGGCCATCGTGGGCGACCGGGCCGACATGTTGGGCGTGGCCTACGCAACCGAGGGACTGGGCGTGTTGCCACTGCGCTTGATCCACGTACCGCTGGCGTTAGCGCTCCCTCCCGGCGATTCAGCCTTCCGTGACCTGGTCAACCTGACGTTGCTGGCGATGAAGGCGGATGGGGAACTGGACGCTCTTTACGCTACCTGGTTCGACGACGCTCCTCCGACCCTCGAATCGTGGCCCGGCATACCTTACCGGCCGTTACGGCTGGACCTGTCGGCGTCCCCGGAGAGTGATGGTGGGTAAGAGGGAAAGAAACCGGGGGCTTGTTCGTAGTAGGCGCTTCAGCGCCCCTAAAAGCGCACTGAAGCCGCTAGATAGCGCGCTATCTAGCGCGCGCACTACGAACAGATTCACCCCAAGTTATTGAGAAGATACCTATTTTTCCATAACGATCAGGCCTTGGTACCCATCGCCCGGGCCGAGGGGGTGCAGGCCAGGCCGCCCAGCGCCGTGCACTTGAGTTCGCGGGGCAGCATGCGGCCCACAGCATAGACAGCGTCGACAGTTTCGTCCAGAGGGATGGGATTGACGTAGCCGCCCAGGATCAGATCTGCACAGATGAAGGCATTGGCGGCGGCTACCGCGTTGCGGGTGTGACAGGGAATTTCGACCACGCCCTGGACCATATCGCAGATCAGGCCCATCGTGTTCTGGAGAGCAATGGCGGCCGCCTCGGACGCCTGGCGAGCGGTCCCGCCCGCGATTTCCACCACACCGGCGGCCGCCATCCCACCCGCCGCGCCGATTTCCACCTGGCACCCGGCGACCTCGGCGGCGAAGGTGGCCCGCGTCCCCACGACCAGGCCAACGGCCGCCGCCGCCAGCAAACCCAGTGCTGTTTGCCTGTGACCCAACCCCTTTTCTTCCACCAGGGTGACCATCACGCCGGGGATGACGCCGGCCGAACCGGCCGTCGGCGCCGCGCAGACGACGCCCATCCCGCCGTTGACGTGCATGACGGCCATCGCCCGGGCGGCGGCGCGAGTGTGGATGCCGCCAATGGCGACCCGGCCTTGCGCCTCAGCCCGGTATACCCGCCCGGCGCTGGGTTGGAGATGCTGCATCGTGGGGGGCTCGCGCTCTAATCCCCGGTGGACGGCAGCCTGCATGATCTCGAAGCGACGGATGACTTCGTCGATTACCTCATTCTCCGAAATGCCCAGCAGGTTTGCTTCGTAGGCTAGCGCGACCTGGCCCAACGAAAGAGCCCTGGACTCGGCCAACTCGACCATCTCGGCGGCAGAAGAGGCGATGGGCGTCCCCCGTTGCACGTAAAAAATTGGCGGCGCCGTCCAGACGCGCTCGACGCCGGATAAGCCCTGGATCTCTGCCCTGGCGTCCGGCGCCAATGGTTCTGAGCGTCGGGCGTGGAGCAGCGCCAGCGCTCCTCGTGCCTGGCGCGTGGGCAAGGCCAGGGGTTGGACGTCTCGCGCCAGCCGCTGCCGGATCGCCTGCTCGGTGCCCAATTCATCTTTCGCCAGCTCGATCAACACCTCGTGGGCGTCGCCGGTCAGGTTCACCGGCCATACGTCGATGCGGGTGAAGACGATCGCGCCGCCCCCGATGGACTTGGCCACGGCGTGCAAGTTTTGGCCGCCCCGGGACGTGGCACAAATTCCGACGGTGTTGGGATGGTTGGCCTCCGCCAGCGCCTCGACGCGGAACGCGACGTGCACATCTTGTTCGGCTGCCAGCTCTAACGCCCGGTAGAAACGCTCGTCGGTGATGGGCCAGCCCATGATGCCGGCCGCAAATCCCAGGTCGCTGCCCTGCTGTTGGTAGACCTGGGCCAGCGAACCATCTGGATCGAAGGTAAAGGTCACCGAGGCTGGCTCGTCGGCCAGAAGCGCGCGCGTCATCCGGCCGATGTGGAAAGACCCGGCCGTGTGAGAACTGGATGGCCCGTGCATCACCGGCCCGAGGACGTCGTTGAGGATGCTGATGGGTTTTTTCTGCTCCACTTTCATTTGCCCATTCGTCGTTTCCATGCCCGGGCTACTTTGCTGCGCTCGGTATACGAGGCGATGGCGATGCCAGCCAGGATCATCCCGCCGCCGGCTACGGTCTGTAGACCAGGCGTCTCGTCCAGCAGCCGCCAGGCCAGGAGAGTCGATCCAATCGGTTCTCCCAGGATCGCGACGGTCACGTAGGTGGCCGAGAGATACCCCAAGGCCCAATTCAACGCTGAATGGCCCAGGATCTGGGGACCGATCGCCATGAGCAGGAGCCATCCCCAGGTCTGGCGATACTGGGGGAGGATGGGCATTCCCGAAATGAAGAGAATTCCCATCAGCACGCATGCGGCAGTCGCATAGACGGGAAAGACGTAGGTCAGTATAGAGAGTTTGGCTCGCAACTTGCGCCCAATGAGAAAGTAGCCAGCGACGCTGATGGCGCCCATGAGCGCCAGGAGATCACCCCACAGCTGCCCAGCCCCTTGCCGCCAGTCGTCGATCCCGATGATCATACTGCCGGCCGTTGCGGCTATGAGCGCGATGACCATCCCCCGTGAGAGCCGCTCGCGCAGGAAAACGTGCGACGCCAGCCCGACGAAGAGCGGGTGCGTGCTCATCAATACGACCGAGGCGGCGACCGATGTATGCGCCAGGGAGCTAATCCAGGCGGCAAAGTGTAGGGCGAGCAAGACGCCGGCGCCGGCAACGCTGATCCAGTCTCGCCGGTCGAGAGTGCGCAGTTCCTTGCGCCGGGTGGCAAGCACGATGGGAGTCAAGATGAGGGTGGCCAGCGTCAGCCGCCACGCAGCGACGGCCAGGGAATGGGCGCCCTGCTGGGCCAGGCGAATGAGGATCGCGGCGCTCGAGACGGTCAGGACGCCTAATCCCACGCCCAGATAAGGGCGGGTGTCCTTGGATGGGACTGGAGAATGCTTCATAGGACTTTTGGCCTGGTGTCGAGGAGGGCGCCGAGGGCGCGTGCGCCGAGGGCGCTTGACAAAGACGCAAATCTTATTACAATGTAAGACGCTTTTTTCGGAATCGCTTTACCAGCGCTGGGCGCTGGCTTATTCAAATACATTATATCAGAATGGAGGCAAAAGAAAAATGACTTACGTAATCACTGCGAAGTGCGAGCGCTGTGGCGCTTGTGAAGAGGTCTGTCCCAGCGAGGCAGTCTTCTACGTGGAAGATAACGCCGACTGGCCGACCTACTACATTTTCGCCGAGAACTGCATCGAGTGTGGTTCCTGCGAGGTCGAGTGTCCCGAGGAGGCCATCTTCTACGAGGATGACGTACCCGGGGAGTACGAAGGGGCCATCCAGAAGAACGTCGATTTCTTCGAGAGCGGGCCGGGTAAAGACCTGGTCTAGTCTATTCACTCTGGAGGGGAAAAGATGACCTATGTAATCACCAGTCTCTGTGAACGGGCAGGGCTTTGTGTGGACGTTTGCCCGACTGACTCGATTCATTTTATTGAGGATGATCCAGAGTGGCCGCACTATTATATCGATCCGGAAACTTGCATCGAGTGCGCGGCGTGTGAAGAAGAATGCCCCAATGCCGCGATTTTCCACGAGGATGACGTGCCTGACGAGTATACCGAAGACATACAGAAAAACATCGACTACTTCGAAAGCGGGCCAGGTGCGGATCAGGTTTAGTGTGGGCGTTCATTAGCTCCGTATGAAAAGCCGGGTTTCTCATCAGAAACCCGGCTTTTTGATAGCTGCGACGTAACGACTTCGACTATGTCCCATTCGCCAACTCAGACTTCCGAAGTCTAGTGTGATGGAATTTTCTACGTCACGTAAATCGGACTGCTGAAAATCCATCCTCGACGGCCGCCCCGGTGGCGTCGATAGGCTTCGACCCGGTACGCCCCTGGTTCAGCGGAGGTATACTGGAGGCGTTGTCCGTTGCCCTGGGCTACGCGGTGCCCGTTGCAGATCAGGCGTATTTCGGCGTTGGCAGGCGTCTGGACATCGAACTTCGTTGCCGCCGTACGAACCAACTCCTCGCCAATGGTGGCCTCTTTGTTGATGCTGCGAGCGTGGAAGCGGAAACCCTTGCTCGGCGCCAGCAGATCATAACCGACCCACGTATGGCCAGTCTGGAATGCCTCGTAGATCAGGGCCTTGTCGTGTTCCAGATCGCCGTCGAAGGGTTGGTCGGTGATGATGTGGGTATTCACACACCGGAACAGTTTTTCATAGGGGAAGACCACGCGCCTGAGAGGGCCCATTGAGTAGGTATTGCCGTGGGCGTCGGCTCCCCCGATGGCGGCGATGCGGCGGCCCTGCGCGAGCAGGTGATCCCAATGCTTCAGCGTAATCGGGAATGGTCCACGGATGCCGTTGGCCGGGAAGTAAGCGTAGTATAGGGCGGACAGTCTGCTCCGGGCCAGCGCCTTGAACTCCGACATATAGTTCCAAATCTCGAACCCGGCGTATCCGGTGACGTCCCAATCGATCCACGGGATGGCCATCATATCCGCTTCGAGGGGGCTGCGATATTCGTAAGGGTGGGCCAAGTAACACACGCCGCCCCGGTCATTGGCTTCGTTGATGAGGGCCTGGGAAGAGGAGGCATACTTGACCAGTTCTGATTCGGCGTTGTAAACTAAAAGATGATTGGCCTGGGGCTGGCGACGTACGTCGTGAATTTCTTCGCCGACCAGGAGCATGACTTTGTCGTAATATCGTTCACAGCCATCGACCCAGACGTTGTGATCGGTGACGATGACGAAATCGAGCCCGGCCTTGGCCGCTGCCTGGGCGACATCGGCGTGAAGCGCCTGTCCATCGGAGTAGGGGGTATGGACGTGGGGATTGCCTGCGTATTCGTACATTCTCATCGCTTACGACCTCTCTTTAGCATCACCATCCTCGGATTTCCTGCGCGAGCATCGGGTGCTATCTTACCGTAGCAACCGGGCATTGTCAAGCCACCGGAGCGATTATTTCGTGTTGGATACGTATCTACTCACCTTGCGCCCGCCGGATCACAATCCGGAAGCCGGATCGTAATCCGGAAGTTACCCCCAAAATATGTACCACTTGCAGGCAACGTGTTAGCTTAGCTTCCGTCACCACCCAGCCAATAGCCCGTGCGCCATCGGCGCGGATTGTAATCCGCTCTGCACATATATGCTGAGCAGCAGTTACTTGGATACTTCATTTTCAGCATAGCAAAAAGGTACGTTCCTGGAGCCGTAAGGTGTTTCCAGGAAAATAATTCTCCCAACTTGCTCCCGCTGGATCGTCGGATCCAGTGGCTAAACAAAGCAAATTCAGCATGCCCGGCACGATCTTGCCACAGTTGGGCACGAAGACCAGGCCATCGAAACGGTGGGCGGTGACCATCATCTCGACGGTGTCGGCGACCAGTTCGCGGGTGGGCAGCGAGCAGTGCATCCCCGGGTGCCCCATAGCGATGCCGTCGCACACGCCGATGGTGTTGAACGCCAGCGGCGTGCCCCCAGCCATCCGCACCCCGGCCTTGACCGCCCC
>DSAR01000212.1 GCA_011046405.1 Chloroflexota bacterium
GACCCGGCGAACTCGACGTAGGCCTCGTCCAGCACGACGACGGTGGGCAGCGCCAGCAGGCGCGCCAGGTCGGCATCGGCCAGCCAGCCACCGTCGGGGTTGTTGGGACAGGCGACGAAGAGCAGCTTGGGGGCGTGACGCGCGACGGCCGCCTCGACACCGTCCACGTCCAGGGAAAAATCGGCCCGGCGCGGGACAGAGACGAGCGTCGCACCGCAGACTGCCGCGTCGAAGGCATACATCCCGAAGGTGGGCGGGCAGTTGACGAGCGCGTCGCCCGGGGCGACGAAAAGGCGCATGGTCAGGTCGATCAACTCGTCGGCCCCGGCCCCGGCCAGTAGATACTCAGCCGGGACGCCAGTGAAGTCGGCCAGTGCCTCCCGCAGGGCGCGGCTCTCAGGATCGGGGTAGATGTGGGCGTAGCGCATGCTCGCCAGCGCCCGGGCGACGCCCGCCGGCGGGCCGTAGGGATTCTCGTTGGCGTCCAGCTTGACGATCTCGGCGGGCGAGCGGTTCAGCCGGGCAGCGAGGACCTCGAAGGGCTGGACGGGGGTATAGGGCGCCATCGTGGCGACGTCGGGGCGGATCATGGCCTGTAAATTCATATCGCGCCCTCCCCCTCCTCTACCGCCAGCGCCGTGCGCAGGAACAGCATCCGGTAGTCGCCGGGCCGAAGGATCCGGATGCTAGGATTATTTCGCTTTACGTCGCTCATATCAAACCTCCCTCGTCGCGGCCGCGGCGGCGTGGGCCGTGAGCGATTCCGCCTCGGCGATGCGGGCCGCCGACGGGCAGAGACCGGTCGCCGTCGCCGTGTCGAGGCCGACGATGCTGATGACCTTGACGAAGTCGAGCACGTTCACCGGCCCCTTGAAGCGGGCGGTGCCGCCGGTGGGCATGATGTGGCTCGGCCCGGCGACGTAGTCGCCCAGCACCTCGCAGGAGTGCTCGCCCAGGAAGATGCCGCCGGCGTTGCGGATCTCGTCGGCCCAGCGCGCTGGCTCGCGGACCGAGAGGCACAGGTGTTCCGGCGCGAATTCGTCAGCCAGGCGGACGGCGGTCTCCAGGTCCGGCGTGATCACGGCGCCCCCCTGCCCCGCCAGCGATTGCTCGACGACGTCGGCGCGGCTCAGCCGTTGAGCCTGGGTCTCGACCTCGGCCTGCACGGCCCGGGCCAGCGCGCGGGAGGGCGTGAGCAGGATGGCGGTGGCCAGCACGTCGTGCTCGGCCTGGGCCAGGAGATCGGCGGCGACCCAGGCGGGATTGGCGGTGTCGTCGGCCACGACGAGCGTCTCCGTCGGCCCGTAGAGGCCGTCCAGCCCGACGGTGCCGAAGACCTGCCGCTTGGCGATGGTAGTGAAGAGCCCGCCGGCGCCCACGATTTTGTCGACGCGGGGCACGGTCTCGGTGCCGTAGGCCAGGGCCGCAATGGCCTGCGCGCCGCCCAGGCGGAAGAGCCGGTCGACACCGGCGATGTGGGCGGCGGCCAGCGTGATCCGGGCGACCGCGCCGTCCGGTTTGCCCGGCGGCGTGCAGACGACGACCTCGTCGACGCCGGCGACCCGGGCAGGAATCACCGCCATCAGCAATGAAGACGGCAGCGGTGCCGTGCCGCCGGGCACGTAGACGCCGACCCGCCGCATGGGCACCAGGCGCTGGCCCACCGTCCCCCCCATCTCACCCGTCGTCCAGGAGGGAATGGGTTGGCGGGCGTGGAAGTCACGGATGCGCTCGGCGGAGCAAGCCAGGGCATCGGCCAGGTCGGCCGGGAGCGCCGCGTGGGCCGCTGCCCACGCCGTCGCAGGCACCTCGAATGTGTCGAGCGATAATCCTTCGATGCGCGTGGTCCACTCGTGGAGCGCGTCGTCGCCCCGGGCGCGCACGTCGGCCAGGATGCAGGCCACCGCCTCCTCCGGCGTCAGTCGTTCGCCCCGTTCGCCCCGTTCGCCGAATACCCGCCGGATGCCCGCCTGCACCGATTCCGGCACCTCGTCCAGGTTCATCATATCCCGCCGCCGCAACACCGTCCGGCGGGCCCGTTCCACATCGTCGTAAATCCTTAACTTCACATCACACCTCCCAAATACCAATACGGTCAGAGACCGGCCCGAGCTTTAGAGTGAGCAGCTTTAGAGTGAGCAGTTACGTCTAATGGGCAAATGAACCACCTACCAATTTACCGATATACCGATACACCGATCTACCGCCCCACCTCCTCCATCATCGCCCGGCAGCGCGCCGGCTCCTCCTCGAAGATGTAAGCCACGGGCGAGACGACGACGCCGCTGCCGCCGATGGCGCGCAGTTCGGCCACCGCCTCGAAGAGCTGGTCGCGCCGGACGACGATGTGGACGGCGTACCAGTTGGGGTTCTCGTCGCGGACGAGTACCCGCGAGATCGTCGGTCCCTGGAGCCCGCCCAGGGTCTTCTGGGTGAACATCGAGCGGGCGATGGCCTCCGGTGAGTCGCCGCGCATATTGGCCACGATGGAGAGCCGGTCCTGGGCGCGCAGGTAAGCCTCGACGTACTCCAGCAACTTGCGGGCGACGTTCAACACCTCCGGACGCGCCTGCAGCGCCTCCCGGTTGGCGATCAGGGCCGCCTGGGAGCGGATCAGGACGCCGTCATCGAGGGGGCGCAGGCGATTGTCGCGCAGCGTCTGCCCGGAGGAGACCAGGTCGCAGATCACGTCGGCGTACCCGATGGCCGGGGCCACCTCCAGCGTGCCCTCGGCGTGGATGAGCTTGAACGGAATCCCGTGGCGTTCCAGGAATTCGCCGGTGAGACGGGGAAACTTGGTCGCCACGCGAAGGGGGCGGTCCAGGCTCCCGGCATAAGCCGCCAGGTCGGCCATCGTCAGCGTCTCTTCCCAGGCCTCGGGCGCAGCCAGGGCCAGGCGACAGTGGCCGAAGTTGAGCGCGTCGTGGAGCGCGAGCACCTCGCCGTTACGTCCCCGGCGCTCGGCCACGATGTCCATCCCCGTGATGCCAAAGTCGACGCTGCCGTCGCGCACACTGACGACGATGTCGCCCGGGCGCTGGAAGAGCACCGTCAGTTCGGGCAGGGCCGGGATGCATGCGGCATACTGGCGCGGATTGGGTTTTTTAATATCCAGGCCGCAGGCGGCCAGGAACCTGGCGGCGTCCTCGGCCAGGCGGCCCTTGCTGGGCAATGAAAGCCTTATGTCGGGCCGGACGTCAGTCCCTATGTTCATCAGATCCTCCCTTGGAGAAGTTGCAAATGAGCAGTAGCAAAATACAAACAAAAAAGCCCTCACCGGGTGACCCCGGGAGGGCTGGAAGAACGAACGGGCGTAGAGCTCAGGCAGGCATAACCTGGCCGACCCACCGGGGTGGCAAGGGTGTTTGGTGATGATGATGCATAGCCTGAGCTGGTATGGAAGTGATCATAACAGCCATATTCTAGCAGCATCTGTGGGGATGTCAAGCAATCATGACACCCTGACACCCTCAAACTATTGACAAATTGCACATAGCGTGCTATAATCCCGCGAGGAGGGAAGGAGGATGGAACATGCGAGGAAGAGGTAGAGGACGTGGTCGGGGACGACGGGCGGTGCGGATGATGGAACCGGCCCTGTTACTTCTGTTACACCACGGCCCGGCTCACGGCTACACACTCCTGGAACAGCTGGAGGAATTCGGACTGACCAATTTGAATGCCAGCGCGGTCTATCGGATGCTGCGGTCGATGGAGGAAAAGGGCTGGGTCACGTCGTCCTGGGACGAGGAACAGACCCAGGGGCCGCCCCGCCGGGTCTACAGTATCACGGAATTAGGAGATGAAATTCTGGCAGTGTGGGCGCAGGACCTGGAAGAGGCCAAGCAGCGAATCGAGCATCTCCTGGACGTTTATCACCGACACATGGAGGAGGGAACCGGTGCCCATCATTGACGCCCTGTTGGATCATTTGACCGACGACGCGCCCGTCCGACGGGTCCTGGTGGGCGCGTTCTGGACGGCGGTCGAGTTGGACGCTGACCCGCCGCGATGCGGCCTGGCCTCTACGCTGCGGGGTGTGGGGCATCACCATGGTCCGCCGATCGCGGAAGCCGGCCGCTTGCTAACGTACAGCGGCCGTGAATTGGCCCAGTGGTTGCGGGCCGATCGCGTCATGGCGAGCAGCATCGGGATGGCGGCCTATAACGCGTTGAATGGATTGAACGCGGTCGACGAGGCGGCGTGTACCGAGGCCAATGCCGAGGACGTGATTTTAGAACGGGGTGCCGGGCGCCGGGTGGCCATCGTGGGCCATTTCCCGTTTGTCGACCGGGTGCGAGAGACAGCAGCCGCGTGCTGGGTGCTGGAACTGGTGCCGCGCCCGGGCGATCTGGCGGCCGAGCGCGCGGAAGAGATCCTGCCCCAGGCAGACGTGGTAGCGCTGACGGGTACCTCGTTGCTCAATCACACGTTTGACGAACTGATAGGATACTGCCGGCCAGACGCCTTCATCCTCGTCCTGGGACCGAGTACGCCCTTTTCCCCGGCGCTTTTCGAGGCCGGGGTGGACGGTTTGAGCGGCACGGTGGTAGACGATCCCGCGCGGGTGTTGCGGGCTGTGGAACAGGGGGCGACCTTTCGCCAGATCAAGCGCGCCGGGGGATTGCGCCTGCTGACGTTATACAAATGATCGTCTCAGTAACTGCCCAGCATACGTGTGCAGAGCGGATCACAAGGTTAGCAGTTACTCGTCTCATATCAATTGGAGACGCCGGATGTAAGACGTGAAACGTAAGGGCTTTTTACGTTTTGCGCATTACGTTTTAGATCCGGCTGATCCAAGTAAATCCCCTCAAACGGTATCATACGACGGATAATCTAAAAGTAGCTAAGGAGCTGTTCAGAAATAACTTCGGACTTTTCCCTGGGAAAAGTCAGCCCAAACACCGAAGTTATTTTTGAACAAGTCCTAAGGAGACAAATGGCTGAAATAACAGACGTACTGGAAGCATTGAAAGGGGTCAACGATCCCGAGTTAGGCAAGAGTTTGGTCGAGTTGGGCATGATCCACGACGTGGACGTCACCGGGGATAAGGCGAGTTTCACGCTGGCGCTGACCACGATGGCGTGCCCGTTGAAAGAAAGCATCGTGAACGACGCCCGCCAGGCGGTACTGGCCCTGGACGGCGTCGAGGACGTGCAGGTCAGTTTGCGCGAGATGACGCTAGAGGAAAAGAAGCGTATCTGGCCTAAACAAAATGAGCAACAGAAAAAAGAGGGCGTAGCGCTCCACCTGAATCACATCGACCGCGTCCTGGCGGTGATGAGCGGCAAGGGGGGTGTGGGGAAGTCTTCGGTGGCGGCGATGCTGGCGGTCGCCCTGCGGCGGCAAGGCAAGCGCGTGGGCGTACTGGACGCCGACATCACCGGGCCGAGTATCCCCAAGATGTTCGGGCTCCAGGGCGCGCCCCCGGCGGGACCGGTGGGTATTTTACCAGCCACGACGTCCACCGGCATTCTCGTGATGTCCATCAACCTGCTGCTGCCGAATGAGGACGACGCCGTCGTCTGGCGCGGACCGCTGATCGGCGGCGCCATTCGCCAATTCTGGGGAGACGTGGTCTGGGGCAACCTGGACGTGTTGGTCCTGGACCTGCCCCCCGGCACCTCGGACGCCTCGCTCACGGTGATGCAGTCGATCCCGATCAACGGCGTGGTCCTGGTGACGTCGCCGCAAAGCCTGGCGGGCATGGTCGTGCGCAAGGCGGCCCAGATGGCGGAGCAACTGAAGGTGTCGCTCGTTGGCGTGGTGGAGAACATGAGTTACGCCGAATGTCCCAACTGCGGCGAGCGATTCGACGTCTTTGGCCCGAGCCAATCCATCCAGACCGCCAAGCAGTTGGGCGTGCCGATGCTCGGCCAACTACCGCTGGATCCGGAATTGGCTCGGCGTTGCGACGCCGGTGAGATCGAGGCCTACAAGGCGGATGAATTTGAGCCCATCGCCGACAAGATCCTGGAACGGGCGTCGGCCCGGGCCAGCACGCCAATTTTCTAGTGCAGACGTATCATCTCAATAAACCGGGGCAAACTCGCTCGGGCCGGTCTCCTGACCGTGCCCGCTGTGGCTCGGTCGGGAGACCGACCACAGCTCCCCAACTTATTGAGAAGATACGTGCAGACCTACCTGGATTGCTACCCGTGCTTCCTGCGCCAGGCGCTGGACACGCCCGGCACCATCCTGGACCGATGCGCTGACGATTTCCGGCAGTTGTACGACGAGGCTGATCTGGTCATCGCCAAGGGACAGGCCAATTACGAGACGTTTGGCCACGAATGTCGGGCAGTAAAATTACCCGACATCTCTGGATCACGAATAGCACGAATGAACAAATGACACGAATTTTGGTTTCGAATTGAAAAAACATTCGTGAAATTCGACCATTCGTGCGATTCGTGATCGAAAATCAGACGTTTGGCCACGAATGTCGGGTAGTGAAAGTGAAACACATCCATTTGAGATCAACTATGCCCAAGGTCATCGGAATCGTCGGATACAAAAACAGCGGCAAGACGACGCTGACCCGCAAGCTGGCGCAGGCCCTGAAGCGGCGGGGTTACACGGTCGCCGTCGTCAAGCACACCGCCCACCACGCCCTGGATCTGCCGGGGAAGGACACGGCGGTTTTGGGCGCCGTCGCCGAGCAGGTCGCCATCATCGCTGCGGAGGAATCGGCCCTTTTCTGGCCACGCCCCCTGGGCCTGGAGGAAGCCATCGCCCACCTGCAGACCGACTTCGTCCTGGTCGAAGGCTTCAAACGGGTGAAGACTCACCCTAAAATCGTGTGCCTGGGCAAAGAACCCGGGGCCGATCTGGGCGGGCCAGCAGCCGACCTCTTCGACGAGCAGGCCATCCTGGCCGTTGGGCCACCGGATCAGGCCGTGACGCTGGACGTCCCCTACCTGGACTGGAACGACGTGGAACAAATCACCGACCTGGTAGAACAATTCGTATAACCCCATCCAGCTACCCGGCAACCCGTCCCAAGCAAAGACCAATCTACCAGCATACCGATATACCAGTTTACCAGTTTACCAATATACCAATATACCAATATACCAATATAC
>DSAR01000366.1 GCA_011046405.1 Chloroflexota bacterium
CGCATTAAAATTTTTACGTAAATTGTGTCAAATAGTGAATTTTTTTGAGTAAAACGTTAAATTCTCTGTGCTCTCTGTGTCTCTGTGGTGAAATCTAGGCTTATTTCAGTGCAGCCAGTCAAAAAATGGGGGGAGTGATGAGTAAACGTACGAATAAAATCACCGAGTACGTCAACATGTTGCGCCAGGCTGACATTTTCTACGATCTGACGGATGAGCAATTGGAGATGGTATCCACGCTCTGTACCGAGATCACCCCGCCGGCGAACGAGATCGTCTTCGAGGAGAATAGCCGCGGAGATGAGCTATATATCGTGGCCAACGGCGCGATAGACATTCTGGTCAATCCGTCTCTCGTCCAATCATCCTCGCAGAGACAGGTAGAACCCTTGACCATTGCCACGTTCCGGCGTGGCCAGACGTTTGGAGAGATCAGCCTGGTGGATCAGGGGTTACGTTCGGCGGCCGCTCGATGCGTCTCCAGAAAGACGCGCCTGCTGGTCATTCCTCGTGATGGTTTGATCAAACTATGTGATCAGCACCCCGACCTGGGATACCGGTTGATGCGCAACATCGCCGCCGATCTGGCGTTTAAAATCCGCGGCACCGACATGGCCATCCGTGAAAAACTGCTCTGGCGGCCGCGGGTCGAGCAATGATTTGACATTTGAATCGAATTCGATATAATTCGAATCGATGCGGGTGTAGTTCAGTGGTAGAACGTCAGCTTCCCAAGCTGAATGTCTGGGGTTCGAATCCCCACACCCGCTTGGCGCGGCCTCTTATTTTTTAAGGTTCCCGGTTTTCCCTCGGAGGCCGCGCAGGAGCCGTCAGTGTGCCAGCACTGGCGGCTTTTTTTGTTCAACGATATTATTATCCCTCATTTTCATTTTCATCCCCCAGATCAGCCAATTCCCTACGTCATTTGTCGTACAAAATCTGCCGAAAAAATCATACTTTTGACGTAGACGAAATACAACATTCCGCCGATGCGCACCAATGCCAAAAGTGCTATACTATATCTACTCCGCCTATGCACCGCCAGCGTTCTGCTCATAGGCTACCTGGGCGCCCAACGCTTCGCTGCGAATGCACCAGCAGACCGTCGGCGAGGCGGTCCAGGCGATGGACGCTGGCTCAGAAAAGATCGAGGCCAGGATGAAACAGGGTGATGCGTTCATCGCCTGGAGGGGATGATGATCCTCATCTATCGGACAGTCGATACAAGAGAAAGGATAAGGAAAGGAAAATGGCTCTATACAAAGTCTACGAACAGGGGATAGAAGTGATGGGAAAGAACATGGGCGCGACCCTTGATGGCATGTGGGCAGTGCAAGCGGTGGCCGAGAATATCCTTGCCTCCGTGGGTTTGGATAACATTGTCACAGATGAGCATCACTGGTATTCTCAACAACTGTGGTTGAATGCGTTCAAGTTGATTGCGGAAAGAACGGGGGACGCCACGCTGCGCCAAATCGGGAAGAACGTGATGAACAACGCTGTTCTCCCTAAAATGGACAGCGTTGAAGAAGCGTTGACACTGATGGACATCGCATATCACATGAACTACCGAAATGCAAAGGGACAGGTGTTGTACGACCCTGACCGGGCACAGCAAATGTTGGAGGGAATCGGTCACTACAAATACGAAAAGGCTCCCGGAGAAAACAAGGCTTATATGATATGCGACGATCCATATCCCTGTCCCTACGATATGGGGATCATTACGTCGTTTGCTCAACGCTTTGAAAAGACAGCACGGGTTCAACACGACGATGAATATGGCTGCAAAAGCAAGGGAAGGGATGCCTGCCGGTACATTGTCACGTGGAAATGAAAAAAGGATAGAGAAATATGGAAATTCAAGTGGTGGTATTCAGTCTAGCCGAGGAAAACTACGGCGTCGACATCAATGCTGTGGAAGGGATCATCAAGATGCAGGCCATCACCAAGGTGCCCAAGGCGCCGAGCTTTGTGGAGGGGATCACGAATCTACGAGGTTACGTTTTGCCGGTGATCGACCTGCGCAAGCGCTTCGGTCTCCCGGCGGCGGAACCCGACAAAGAGACGCGCATCGTCCACGTCGAGATGGACGGTGTGCGGGTCGGTATGCTGGTCGACGCCGTCACCGAGGTGCTGCGGGTAACGGAGGAGGATATCGAGCCACCATCCCCCCTGGTCACCACCGTCGATTCGGCTTTCATCACCGGCATCGCCAAGGTGGACGAACGTCTGATCATCCTCGTCGATCTGGTCAAGGTGTTGAGCATCGAGGAACAGGCCAACCTGAAGACGCTTCAAGAGGATCAAGCGTAACTCGGCGGGTTTCACGCCTTTACCGTGCTATTAGCACGAAGCAGGTGAACGTTTGCCCCAACGACGAAGGGAGATCGGTATGGCCAAAGTCATGATCGTGGACGACAGCCTATTTATGCAAAAGCACATCACCCGCTTATTGACCCAGAACGGTTACGATACGATCGTGGCAGAGGATGGCGAGCAGGCAGTGTGCTACTATCGCCAGGATCGTCCCGACATTGTGGTGATGGACATTATGATGCCGCACAAGGATGGCCTCCAGGCGCTGTCCGAGATCCGGCAGATCGACCCACAGGCGCGGGTGATCATGCTCACGGCGCTTGATCAAGAGATCGCAGCAACGCGGGCAATTCACCTGGGCGCCCGAGATTTCCTGGTCAAACCGGCGTCACCCGAGCGATTGCTGAACGCCTTGCGCAGAACCTTGCACGCCTCGGTTTGTGCCTGATGCATATGTCTGATAGAAGCATCGATGCAGGTCACGATAAATGTGACGATCAACTTGACGTACGTCCGGCGTTCTGCCACAATGATAACTGACCAGACTGACTTTATTCACCAGTTGACCGGATTACTTGAGGCCATCATCCAAGAGGGAATCGAGAGCGGCGAGTTTGCGTCGACGGATGCGCGGCGGGCAGCGCGGGCGCTCGATGCGCTGCTGAGCGGCACGCTGCTGCACTGGGTCTACGCGCCGGAGGAGGTGGACGTCGAAGCGCAGTTGCGCTACGGCGTCCGCTTGATATTTCGTGGGTGTGTTCGATGATAATACCGGAGCGAGGGAAATCTTACTTCCCTCGCTCACTTACTAAACACACTCACAGTTTTGACGCCAGCCGCATTGCCAGGCCCGAGCGCCGATCCTGGACCTTGGCATTCTTCACGGCGATGGCGATGGCCTGCCGAGAACCCACCAAGACAACCAACCGCCTGGCCCGCGTGATCGCGGTATACAGGAGATTTCGTTGGAGCATCACGTAATGCTGCCTCAGCACGGGTATCACGATGGCCGGGTACTCGCCGCCCTGGCTTTTGTGGATCGAGATGGCGTTGGCGTGCACCAATTGCTCCGTCGCCTCGCGCCAGTCGTAGAGCAACCAGCGGCCGTCCATTTGGACCACCACCTTCTTGCCCTTCGGATCGATGCCAACGATCTGGCCCACGTCGCCATTGAAGACGTCCTTGTCGTAATCATTGACCGTCTGCATCACCCGGTCGCCCACCCGGAGGACACGCTGCCCGACTTTTTTCTCCGCTTTGCGTGGACTGGGCGGATTGAGCGCCTCTTGCAGACGCTCATTGAGCGCGTCGACCCCACAGGGGCCCCGATACATCGGCGCGAGCACCTGGATGTCGTCCGGCGATATCCCGAACTTGCGCGGGATGCGATTCGCCACGACGTCGACCACGCGCTCGGCGGCATCCTCCGGCCCATCAGCGGAAAACAGGAAGAAATCTCCGAATCCATCGTTGCAGATCGGCGAGTCCCCCTGGTTGATGCGGTGGGCGTTGACGATGATGCCGCTGTCGGCCGCCTGTCGGAAGACCTCGGTCAGGTGCGCGACAGGGATGCGCCCGGAGGCGATCAGGTCGCGCAGGACGTTGCCCGCTCCCACCGAGGGGAGCTGGTCCACGTCTCCCACGAAGAGGACGTGGGCAGGCAGATCCACCGCCCCCAGCAGCCGGTCGGCGAGCTTCAGGTCGAGCATCGAGGGTTCGTCGACGACGACGAAATCAGCCGGGAGTGGATCCAGCTCATGATGCGAGAAATTCTCCTTCTCTGGAGAGAATCTCAGCAGTCGGTGGATGGTCTGGGCCGGGCGCCCCGTGATCTCCGACAACCGCTTGGCCGCCCGGCCGGTGGGCGCGCAGAGCGCATACGTGCAGCCCAACGCCTCCAGCGCGCCGATGACGGCCTGGGTGACCGTGGTCTTGCCCGTGCCGGGGCCGCCGGTGAGCACCGCCACCTTGTTGGCGACGGCCACCTGGACGGCCTGGCGTTGTTCCGGCGACAGTTCCACAGACACGCCCCTCGCGGCCCGGGACAACAAGCTTTCCCAGTCCTCGACCGGTTTGAGTGATGAGCCGGACGTCATTAGCAAACGCACGCGCTCGGCCAGTCTCGTCTCGGCGTCGTGATAGGGCATCGGGTATACGACGCGCTCTCCGGCGACGTCCTCGACGTAGACGTGTTCCCTCTGATGGTTTGCCGTGGCCAAGACGTCGATGGCCTCCTCGACCAACTCCTTGGCAACGCCCAGGAGCCGGACGGCAAGGTCTAGCAGTTCAACCTTCAGCGTATAGACGTGACCGTCACTGACCTGTTCCTGCAGAACGTGTAGGACACCGGCCTGGACGCGCTGGGCGTCGTCGCGGGCAAAGCCCATCGCCCGCGCGACCTGGTCGGCCTTCTGAAACCCCACGCCGTGTATCTCTGTCAGGCGATAGGGATTCATCAGGACGACGGCCAGGGCCTCGGGGCCATATACCCGGTGGATCTTCAGCGATAGCCCCGTGGATACGCCGTGCCCGGTCAGGAACATCATCAATTTGCTGATCCGCCGGTGCGCCCGCCACGATTCGGCGATGGCGCTGGCCCGCTTTGGCCCGATCCCGGCGATTTCCTTGAGTCGCTCCGGCTCCTCGTCGAGGACACGCAGCGTATCATCGCCGAAGGCCTCAACGATGAGCCGCGCAGTGACCGGCCCCACTTCCTCGATGAGGCCGGATCCCAGGTAGGTTTCGATGCCGTCCTCCGTGTCTGGAGGCACGATCTCGTAAGTCTTGACCTTGAACTGCTGGCCGTACCGCGCGTGGGTCGTCCACTGGCCCTCGAGCCGCAGGCGCATGTCCTGGTAGACCTCGGGGAGTGTGCCCACGGCGGTGAAGACGCCCCCATGATCGGGGAACATCTGGGCTACAGTGTAAGCATTATCCTGGTTGCGGAAAACGACGCGCCCAACGATAGCTTCTGTCATTTGTTGTTGCATGATGTACCTCCATCTGTCTTGAAAAGCAATCACAAACAAGCTCGAACTGTTCCTCAGCATGTTCGTCGCATGTCATGTCGACCACCCCAGGCCACGCTCGCGCATACTGACGAAACGGGCTGCAGCGATAACCATGTGATCGAGGACTTCGATATCGAACGTGTCCCCGGCATCGACGATTTTTTTCGTTATCACCACATCCTGGGGGGAGGGCGTGGGACGTGCCAAGCAAGATCGCCAGGATCTCGGTCGTGCTCAATGCGCCGGGGTTGTTCTGATACATCCGTTCGACCGGCTGCTCTTCGAGCGGCAAGTCTTTGACGGCGGGTTGGTAGGCATTCCGCGCATCGCGCAAGGCCAAATCACCGAATAAACTCAGTTGCTTCTTCATCATCATCTCCTTCTGTTTTTCACGGCTCTCTTCGCGTCTCGCAAAGCGCCGTGCGTGGTGCAGCTTGACCCTCATCGAAGCTGCGAAACGAATCAATGCAACTAACGAAAAGAGCGATCTTCAATTCAACAGAAGAATCGCTCAACAACGTAGATCAGCTCTCGATAAATAGAGAGCGATGATCACGAAATGAATTGCCAAAAGAGGCGTATCGTGCCTATCGTCGAGAACTCAAAGCCACTTGGTGCAATCGGCTTCGAGAACAATGAAAACTTAACCAACGCCTTCGTGCAGATCACCAAGCACCGGTTCATTGAGTTGAGTTCTTTCTCTCCGTGTGGTATTATTCGCTTGCCCCAAAAGGGGAGGGGAAAAGAAGGTACGCCACGCGACCCGCTCGTCAACCTAACAATAGTCTAGAGCTAACCCAATAGCATAACTTGGTGAGAGTAAATGGAATTTGAAATCTTTTCTACTTATCTGCAAGACCTGTCCCCAAACGACCCGATGTATCCCGCAGCCATTGTCCACATCTTGGGAGAGAACGCGGGTCTTTGCTATAGTGCTGTAAACACCTCCTTCTACGTTATCGGGCGAGGACCACTGCCGCCAGAGGTAAGGAAGATAGGCTACTTCTTTGTTGCCTCGCAACCAGACTATCCAATACTGCGCCAAAACCTACTCCCCTTCTGGCCCGAGATGCCAGAGCGGTTTCCACAGCTGCATTTGGCTGACAGAGCCCGTTTCACCCAGAGCCAGGAGTTGTCCGATGCGATCAACTACGTAGCCGTCCCTCCTCGTCCCGACCCCACCATCTTTAACGAGGCGCGCAAGCGGTTGCGGAAGCTGGTGCCCCGCCAACACTTGTTGGCAACGGCGCAAGTCTGCCAGTGGCTGCGCGAGAATATGCAACCAGCCAATAACTGCTATACTCTGAGCACACTACTGACCGGTTGGCTGGCTCAACGTGGGATCCGAGCACAATACCGTGCGGGAAAGGCGACGCTTCGAAGAGCGGGGCAATCATCGGTGATGATCAATCATGCCTGGGTTGAGCTGGAAGGTCAGGTCATAGATCTCACAGTTGACCGGCAGCGAGAATGGGGAGACCTCGGACGGGCTGTGGCGAAGATCGGTGTCAACGATCGGCGTATATTGTACCAGCCTGTGGACGACGAGAGCGCTGGCTGGGAACAGACTTGGCGCAACTCGAGCAAACCCGCAGGTCGCCCCCGGTATACAGCCGAGTCTTTGCGGCGCCAGGACAAACTCATCCGCGAGGTGGTTGGGCCGCTTTACGAGGGTGAACGGATCACCTGGATGGAATTGATTCGAGAGTACGGTCTGATCGAAGGAACGTATCGGTTGTTAGA
>DSAR01000221.1 GCA_011046405.1 Chloroflexota bacterium
CGGGCCTCCTCCAGGATGACGTTGGCCCACTTCTCCACCAGGTAGGCCAGCAGATTGACGCGGACTGTTTTAGTCCGTTCGACCGTCTCTCCCGACTCGCCGAAGGCCAGTTGGCCTGGCTCTTGACAGTCCTCGCCCTCGACCCTCTCGCGGGGCAGTTCGACCTGGATGCCGAACGTCTGCGGCCACTCGAGCGTCGCCTTCTCGATGAAGACGGCGACGGGGTTGTAGTCGGTGGCGTAGGTCTCACATCCCAGGCGCAGCGCCTCCAGGGGGATGGAACCGCCGCCGGCGAAGGGATCAAGCACGCGGGGCGGCCGGCCGTACTGCGCTTCATACTGCTGCAAGATCATCTCCCGCGCCCGCTCGACGTCGGCCGAGTTGCCGTCCTTGACCGCCTCCCAGGGCGTGATGCGCTTGATCAATTCCATCAGCTCTTTGCGCTTCTCCGGTTGGTCCTCGCCGGGGTCGTCGATCAGGGCGGCGAAGGCGGTGGCGCGAGAAGAGGCCAGCGGTCGCCGCGCCCACCAGATGTGGAGCGTCGACGGGTGGCCGTGGCGGATATTCTTCTCCCGCGCCGAGGCGTCGGAGATTTCGGCCAGGGGGAGGTTGTATTCGATCAGGCGTTTGGTCATAGGGTCACTCCAAGCCCGGCATCTTTTTCACCTGGCGATAGTCCGGGGCAAAGCCCCCCGGCGGCCGGCATATCCCCTTTGGTCATAGGAACTCGACGTGGTTCCGCATATCCTGGGGTTCGAGAATCCGAAAGATCAGCACAAGCCCACGAACAATAGCCCCAATCCGAGTCTGTTGGTGAGCATAGACAATACCAGCATGGGGGACTCCCTCGGCATGCAAGCGCAAAAAGTCGGCATCTTGCGTGAATACCACACGCTCCTCACGGTTCGCCAAGGCTAGATGGGCCTCATCGGAAGCCGCCAATAGATTGGCCTCCTGGGTGGTCAGAACGTCTATTCCTCGCCGTCGCAAGCCCGTGGTAACCGCTTTGGGTACATGTTCGTCCATATAGTACTTGCTCTCTTCAGACACGTAATCTCTCCGGCAGTTTGGAAGGGGTCATCTGGCCCAATTCTTCCAGGAAAGCGTCGTCGGCTCGGATAGATGCGTCAATTTCAGCCCGATGATCATAATAGTAGGTCAACGCCGCATATACCTCCGACAACGCGAGGTCGTATTCAGTGGCAATTTCGTCAGCGCTGAAGCCCATCCATTCGTGCCAGATGACAATGTTTTGCACCGTGATACGATGCCCGGCTATGCGCGGCTTACCCCCGGCGACGTCGGGGGTGATCTCGATATGTTGATCTAGAACAACTTGTTTCACATTCATACTCATTTCTCACCTCGTCTCTCATCCCCGTGTGCTTGTGTCGCTCCATGGGCGACTTCCTTTCATCGACTCATTCTAGCCCCAGCATCTTCTTGACCTTGCGGTAATCCGGGGCAAACATCCCCGGCCTCTTGGGCATACTCTTTTGCATTTGGACCGAGTACTCGATCAGTTCCAGGACCTGCCGGCGCCCCTCGGGCGTCTTGACCGCCTCCCGGGGCGTCTGCCCGCCCAGGGCTGGGATTGATTCGTCGATCCACTGGCGCAGCATCTTGTCCTCAATTTCGGCGATGAGTTCCGGCGGGGGCACGAACGGCTCTTCGGGTTCGGTTGAGGGTCCCTCGCTCAACACCTCGGCCAGCTCCTTGGCCCCGGTCTGGATCAGTCGAATTCGCTCGCCCAGCAGTTCTTCCAGCCGCTGCCGACAGTCATCCAGGCGGCGGCGAGATGGCGCCTCCACCTCCAGCTTGGTCGGCGTCAAGACTAGATGCGCCAGTACGCGCTTGCCCAGCGGCGCGAACTGCTGTGGAGCGTCGGGGCGGGTCTCGAACCAGGGGAAATGGTAAGAACCATCCGATTCTGGCGCCAGGTCGTCGTCAAGCCCGAAATCGTCCGCCGACCGTAGAATCGAGAGTACGTCTTCCTGGTCCGTGTGTCGATAAAGTGCGCTCGTAAAGACGATCTCATCCCCCTCAGGCGTCGTCACGCGGAAGTCATCGGACCGCTTGGGGCGGCGGTGTCGCTTACGTCTTCTCTTTCTGCTCATAGTTCACCTCTTATGTACACTATACAAGACCGTCGCGAATATGCTTTCGTCATCTGGATGCGCGCCACCGAGTTCTGGATTCGGTGTTACGGGGCGCTCCGTTCTCAGTCTTCGTCACCATTTACAGCCAAAATCGGCATTCCAATGCAGCCGTTGCCCAGGTCCCTCCCAGGCCTACGCCGCTTCCAGTTCCCGCGCCATCTCAATCACCCGGTCGATCTCCGCCTGATGCGCCGCGTAGAACGCCAGCGCTTCCTCGACCTGGGATTCGGTCAGGTCGTACTCGGCGGCGATCTCCTCGGGCGACTGGCCCCACTGTTTGGCGGCGACTACGATCGTCTGCACCCGGACGCCCGTCCCGCTCACCTCCGGCGTGGGGACACCCGCCGCGCCCCGTCGATAGATGATCTTGGGGAAATTGGGATCGTTCAGATTCTGGCGCAGCGCGCCGACCTTCTCGGCCACGGCCCACATGATGAACTGGTTCAGCGAGACACCCTGGGCAGAGGCCCATTGTTCGGCCTCCCGCTTCAAATCGACCGGCAAATTCAAGGGATAGCGTGCCATCGACAATCTCCTCTCATTATACACATCTTATGAGACATCATATACGATGTGTATGAGAAAGTCAAGCGGTTACCTGGGAACTTTAGCCTACGTCACCGTCTTCTGCCAACGATTGCCAATTATCCTCGGGGATGATGAATCCCGTGGCGAAGATCTCCTCGTCCATCCGGAAGCGCGCCGCCGGGTTCTGAATCCGGTGTAACTGCGGCGATCCGGTCCCGGCCTCCGTCACCACGTACAGCCAGAATTTATCGCCGAAGTGGCGCGCTTTCTTCCACTCGTTGGCCGAGATGCGCACCGCCCCCGAGCGCGCCCGCGCCTTGACCTCGATGTAGCGGGCGTCGGCCAACGTGCCGTCCTCCTCGTAGCGGATGGAGCGCACGTCGAAGCCGTGGTTATCGTCGGAGACGTCCTCCGGCTCCCAGCCGTGCTCCCGCTCGTAGGCCATCGCCACGCGCATTCCCACCGCCTCGATCTCGTCGTCGCGCCGCATCTTGGCCTCGTATCCGGCCCGCGTCTCGCCGGCGGGCGTCGTCTCGGTCCGGGGCCGGGCGTAGGTCAGCCCTTCCGGTATCACCACCGCCGCCCCCAGGAAGCGCGACTCGCCCATCGTCAGGTTCCGCTCCCGGCGGATCTCCCGCTCCAGTTCGTCCCGCCGCCGGTAGAGCTGTTCCAGCGTCCGCTGTTCATTCAAGAGCGGCAAGTCGACCTGCTCGCCCCCTGCCTGGCGCATCTGGTAATCGAGGATCTTCTGGTTCGACTCCTGGATCAGGTATTCGAGGGAGCGAAGGCCGTACTTCTCCTTCACCCGCGTCTCCCGATCCCGCCGCGCGCCGATCTCCTCGCGGAAGGGGAGCAACACCTGGGTCACCAGGTAATCCTCGATCGCGTCTCGTTCATCCAGCAAATCCCGCACGCTCTCGGGAACCATTGCCTCCTGCGGTATGACTCCCTGGCGATCCTGAGCCTTTGCGCCTTTGCGCCCTTGCTCCCTAGCTCCCTTGCCCATCGGCTCACAATCCCACAGCACCGCCGGGTTGACCCGCTGAATCTCTCCCGCCACCGGCTGGTAGAGGCAGAAGACCCGCTTCCCCGCCGGTTGCCCGGAGCCGTCGGTCACCTCCCCCTCGACGAACCAGAGCACACCCTCCCGCTGTCCCTCGGGGTCGCCGAAGACTGCGTAGGCGTCCGCTCCGCCCTCGAAGGTCGCCAGGATCTCCTCGTTGACCGCTTCCAGCAGGGGATGGCCCGGCGCGACGAACTCGTCCTCCCGGTGGGCGCGGGCGTGGGCCTTGTCGAAGGTCACCCGCCGGTACTCGCGGAATGGCTTGCCATAGGTCGTCTTGAAGCCGTAGTCGTCGCCCCAGCGGCGCAGGTCGTAGGGTACCGAGGGGACGTGGTAGACCTCGCCCCGTCGCTCGATCGTCCCGCCCAGGCGGCGGAAGGCGCGCAGGAAGTAATCCTCCACGTACTCGGGCACCAGCCGGTTCTCCTCTGCTTCCAGCGTCTCCTTCAACAGCCCGGTGTAGTCGATGTGGCGCGTCGCCAGGCTGGCGACGAAGACCCGCTCCAGCGTCTGCTGCACCGTCGATGGGTCCATCGCGTCGATGTGCGCCTCGATCTCCTCCATCCGCCGCTGGTTGAAGATGGCGTCCTTCAGCAACTCGTCCAACCGCGCCCCGGGGATGATCTCGCCGATCACGTCAAAGACCCGGTTGGAGCCCAGCGCCTCCCGCATACGATCCATCTTCTCGAACAGCCGGTCCAGGATCTGGCCCTCGCGGGTGTCGCGGGTGATCATATTCCAGACGTGAACCTCGTAGTTCTGCCCGTAGCGATGGACGCGCCCCATGCGCTGTTCCAGTCGATTCGGGTTCCAGGGAATGTCGTAGTTGACCATCAGCGAACAGAACTGGAGGTTGATGCCCTCGCCGGCCGCCTCGGTGGCGACCATGATCTGGGCCTCGTGCTGAAACGTGTGCTCCGCCTCGATGCGGGCGTCCATATCCATCTGCCCGTGGATGGTGACCACGATGTAGCCCCAGGCACGCAGTTTCTCCACCAGGTAATCGACCGTGTCTCGGAACTCGGTGAAGATCAGCAGTTTCCGGTCGCCCAGGCTCGTCAGCACGTGGTCGCGCAAGCCCACCAGCTTGCTCTCGATCTCCTGGCGACGAACCTGTTCCGCCTGCTCGATCAAGCGCTCCAATTGGGCGATCTCGGCCTGCACGTCGTCGATGTTCTGAGCGATGGTCAGGTGGACCAGCCGATCCTCGATTCGCTCCCGATCATCCTCCGCCATATCCTCCAACTCTTCCGGCGTGATGCGGCGGGCGCGGAGGTAATCCTCGCTCTCTCGCCGGATCTGCTCCGGCAGCGTCAAGAGCGCCTCCAGGCGGGCTTTCCGCCGCTTCAACGACTCGTAGATCGCGTGGGTGCTGGAGGTCAGCCGCCGCTGGAGGATCATCAGCGCAAAGGAGATGGAGCGGTTTTCCTTCGCCCTGTCGAAATAGTCCTGCACGTAGCGGGTGACACCGTTGTAGAGCGCGGCCTCGTCGGGCGTCAGGCGGAAGGGGACGGTGTGGACGTGGCGCGGCGGAAAGATGTCCGATCCATCGAAGCGCTTCATATCCTCCTTCAGCCGCCGCACAAAGACCGGGTTGTCCTTGCTCTCGATCGATTCTTTCAACAATGCTGTCTGGGCGAAAAAGCCCGGCCGGAGCAGGTCCAGGAAGAGCCGGAAGTTCTCCTCGTCGCCCCGGTGGGGTGTGGCGGTGAGGAAGAGCAAATGTTCAGCCTGGCGGGAGAGGACCTCGCCGGCCTGGTAGCGCTGCGTCTTGTCGATCTTCACCCGGTCGCGGCTCTCGTAGGCGTAGGCGCTCATCTTGTGCGCCTCGTCGACAATCACCAGGTCCCACCGGACGTTGGAGAGGGTGGTACGGATGTCCTCCTGCTTGATGAAGTCGACCGACGCGATGGCCCGGTCCCGCTCCTCCCACACGTTCTCGCCCCAGACAGCGCGCATCAGCCCGCGATCGACGATGGTGAAGGATTCGTGGAAACGCTCCTTCATCTCTCGCTGCCACTGATACTTGAGGTGGCCCGGCGCGACGATGAGCACTCGCTGCACCAGGCGGCGGTATTCGAGCTCCTTGAGAATCAGCCCGGCTATGATCGTCTTG
Organism: Chloroflexota bacterium; assembly: GCA_011046405.1. GTDB lineage: Bacteria > Chloroflexota > Anaerolineae > B4-G1 > B4-G1 > DSAR01. The sequence goes on from DSAR01000221.1 coordinate 5,867, forward strand.
CCGGCGCCGGGGTCGTCGGCGATGAGAAAGCGAATGCGCGGCGAGTTGAGCACGTAGTGGTAGACCGCCTCGATCTGGTGAGGCAAGGGGTCGACCTGGGAGACGCTGACCGCCAGCTGCGGGTCGAACTGGTAGGCCAGACGAATGCGGTGGGCCTCGATGAGAAGAAAGAAATCCTCGGCGTTCTCTATCCGGGTGGCCTGGCCATGCTCGACGACGTCGACCTGGGCCAACTGGTCGTCGGTGATACTGAGGGATTGGTAGGTATGACGTCCGTCCTGCAGGACAACCTCAAGGCGGTAGTAGCCGGTCCGGGCCTCGAATTGTTTGACCTTGGCCCGGGCCGGGAGGAAGGGCGCGGTGATCAGTTGGCCGACGCGGAGTTGCATATGTGACCTGCTTTTCAATGGGTTGCGACGCGCTATACGTAAAATGGACCTGCACCTTGACGGCGCCGGGGCTTTGTGTTAGAATCTTGTCTGTCAGGGTGCCCCAAACTCCCCGGCCGTCGCCTCGGGCTGGGCCAAGCCGCGAGGCGTTTTTTCTTTGCCTGCTATTGTAGCATAGCGCGCTCCAAGGCGCAATTCGAGTTCATCCACCTGGCGATCTATTCGCGCGAACTGGCGATTGACCCCAGGCAAAAAGCGCCGCCGTGCAGGTACAACAGCACCCCGGCGCCTTCTTGTGGATACCTTTCCTCTTGCAGCGACGAGAGGAGAAAGCGGCCCTGGCAGAAGATATGTCGCGGGTGATCGAACCGGGCGGGATGTGGGCTGTGGTGGACGTGCTCCCGGAGTCGATGGAGGGCCATTGGCTGTACCACTACTTCCCTTCACGCAGAAATACTTGAGGCGGGAGCGACGGGCTTCGCTCTCGAATGTGACACCACACAAACAAACCCGGAGACAATCTCCTGGCTTTTTCTATTATCACCAATAACCTCCTGATCGACCAACATCCTCACCTTTCTGTGAATTAGGCCGCCGACCTTATCCCCAACGTGTGACGCTCCCGGGGAAAACGAAGCAAATCCAAGGGGGTTTAAACGCACGAGATTGCCCGCTGCGCAGTTTGCCACATGCATCAACCCCAGCTTCGTTTTCCTTGAGTTCGCCTGAGGACGTTCTCAGCCATTTTAAGCGGTTTGCGCTTGCGATTTGCTTCGAAA
>DSAR01000063.1 GCA_011046405.1 Chloroflexota bacterium
ACCAATATACCAGTTTACCAATATACCGATCTACCGATATACCAACACTGGAGTGCGTTATGGAAGATGAAGCAAAAGTGATAGAACCAACGCCGACATCGACGCCGACGCCCCCAGCGCCGCAATGGGCGCGGACGCTGGTCTTCTTGTGGGGACTCGTGACGTTCTTGCCCACGATTCCGTTGATCCTGGGCTTCTGCTGTGTCGCCGAGTCGGCCTTCCGGTACGACGACGCCGAGACGCGGGCCGCCATATTGGGCATCGCGACACTCCTGGCGATTGGGATGGGATGCGGGGGCTTTATGCTCTTCCAGGCCTTCAACAAACGGCCGACCAAAGCGTTGCGCCTGCCTCCGTTGTGGGCCATGGTCGGCGGCTTTGCCCTGGCGCTGGCGACCGGTATCGGGCTATCGCGGGTAGAGAGCCTCGTGCCACTCCTGGGCCCGTGGTTCGTCCTCACCGCCGCCGCGTTGCCCCCCCTGGCCGCCGTCGCCTGGATCGTGGACCATCGTCCCGGCTGGCTGACACGGCGCCGGGCGGGGGTCGCCTTCTCGGTCGGCGCGACCGGCTCTGTGCTCCTGGCCATTTTCCTGGAGATCGTGGCCCCGCTCGCCTTCGTCTGGCTGCTGCTCGACCTGGGCGATCCGCTGCTGGACGCTTTCGAACGTTTGCTGAATCTGCTGGCCGGTGGAGAAGTCGCCCGCGCTCTCACTTCTCCCGGTTTCTTCATCGCCCTGTTCCAACTGGCCATCGTCGCCCCGCTGGTCGAGGAATTCGCCAAGTCCCTGGCCGTCGTCCCGCTACTGCGCGGGTTTCTCCCCGACGCTGGCGGCGCATCCCGGCGCAACGTCTTCCTGCTGGGCGCAGCTGCAGGCGCGGGGTTCGCCGCCGTCGAAAACGCCATCTACGCCCTCTTCAGCGCCCGTTATTGGAGCGGCGTCCTCCTGGTGCGCGCACTGGGAGCCGCTGTGCATCCCCTGGGCGCCGGATTGGCCGCCCTGGCCTGGCACGCCTGGTTGCATCGCAAAAGCGGCATCGACCGGCGATGGTTATGGGGCTTTCCCCTGGCTGCCGGCCAGCACGCGCTGTGGAACGGCGGCATCGTCCTGTGGATCACGTTATCTGGCACGGCCTTCTTTGGCACGGCGCCCCAGGAGACGGACGTGATGGGCGTCACCATCGCCGCCGGATTGCTGGCTCTGCTGGCCCTGGAGGGCATGGGCCTGTGGATCGTCGCGCGAGAAGTCTCCCGGCGGCTCGATCCCGCGTGGACAACTTCTGAAGAAGGCGGGGATCACGTCGCTATCCAAACACCGAGCCTTTCCACCGAACGGGCCGTCGCGCTGTGGGCTGTCGTGTGCCTGGTGGTGCTGTTGCCGGTGGGGTTGGCGGCCTTACGGATTTTTTGGGTAGGAGGGAGGTAGTGGGATTTCGGATTCGACTTGTCTACTTGCCTACCTGCCTTAAGGAGCCCACCAAATGCCAAGACTCGCCCACTTGATCACCTTTCTCAAAAAACCGCGCAATCTCTACATCCTCCTGGCGCTCTTGCTCGTCAACGGCTTTGCGTGGGCGCAGGCACTGGAGCCGAGCGGCCCGACCTACGTAGCCGAACCGATCCTGCAAACCGACCTGGCCGACTTGCGCGCCCGGCTCCGGGAGGGCGGGCACAGCGGCGAGCGTTTCGAGCTCCAGGTCACCGGGCGGGAGGCTGCCGAGAGCATCGCCTGGTTTCTCGACAACCACCCAGAGATCCCCTTTCGCCACCCGCGCGTCGAATTTCACCCCGATCAGATCGAGGCCTGGGGTCGGGTCGAGGTGTTGGGGCTGAAGCTATCGATCCACGGGTACGCCACGATGACGCTGGAAAACGGCGTCCCCATCGTCACCCTCACCGAACTGGGTGTGGCTGGCGCGCCCGTCCCCCCGGCCATCCTGCGGGCGACCCAGGATCTCGTCTACGAGCAGGTCGACCTATCGAACCGCCAACTCCCCATCATCTTCGAGACGCTGGAGATCCAGGAGGACCAGGTCATCGCTACCGGCACCTTCCGTTGATCCCACACCCTACGTCGGCGTGCTCGAGACATACCAGGCCGCCACCCATCCCCACTCGTCCTCCGGCGGCTGCGGGTGCCGAACGTAGAGCCATTCGTCGTAGCGGCCCACCAGCGCCAATGCCCGCGCCGGGTCGTCGTTCACCACCAGCGGCGTGTTGTGCGCCAAACGGCCGATACGCTTGGCCCGCACCGTCGGTCGCTCGCGGAAGTTCATGTCCTGCACCGGGTAGACCACCAGCAGTTTCTCCGGCGCCGGTCCGGGCGTGAGCTGCACGTACCAGGCGGCGACGTACCCCCGCCGCCCGTCGGGCAGGTGGACGTGCAACCACTCGCTGCGATCTCCCACCTTCGGCAGCGCCTCGGCCCAGTCGCCGACGAGGATCAGCGGTTGGTGGGGCAGCGCGATACCGATGCGACTGCTGCCTGTCGAGGGACCGTTGCGCACGTTCAGCGCCTCGGTGGCGTAGACGGCCATCTCATCCGGCAGATCCGGTTCCGGCTCAGGCTCCGTTGGCGTCACCGGTTCCGGCTGCGCCAGTTGCAGGTACCAGGCGGCCACGTAACCGATCATCCCATCGGCCCGCTGGACGTGAATCCACTCGCCGTGTTGGCCGATCTTGGCCCGCGCTTCATCAGCTGCACCGGCGCCGCCCAATACCGTGAGCGGCTCGGCCTCATCCAGCCACGCCAGTTGAGCCGACACCGTCGTCGGCCGGGCACGCAACCGAACGCCCGCTGTGGTGTAGACGATCAGATCGGTCTGCGGCGGGGCCTCGTCTTGCAAGTAGGGCAGAGGATCGATCACGCCATCGGGGTAGCCCAGGGTCTTGGCCCCGATGAGCTTCAGCGTCAGGTGCAGGTGTGGGCCGTAGGTATGCCCCGTCATCCCGGCCCGGGCGATGAGGTCGCCAGCCGCCACCTGCTGTCCTGCGGAAACCAACGCCCGGGATAGATGGGCGTAGATCGTTTGATACTCCCGCCCCCCGACGACGTGCTGCAGGCGCACGTGGAGCCCGTAGGCGTTGCCGCGATTGGGCCGCACGTCGAGCACCTGCCCGTCGGCGCAAGCGTAGACGTTCGCCCCAACCGGCGCCCGGAAATCGAGGCCCTCGTGCCCAGCCTGATTGTACCTGGCGTAGATGTGGGGATTCTCACCAAAATACTGGGTGATGGTCCGGCTGTCGACCGGCCACCGAAGTTTAAATTGCTCGCTCATGATACCTCCTTAATCAGGCCTCATCGAAGCGTTCTCTATAGACCTCGGACAGGTTCGAAGAAAGCACCGACCTGGGGCCATTCCAGTTCGTCCTGGGCCGGGACCACGCGCCATTGGGCGTCATCTCGTTCGAGTATCCAAAACGTCGATTCTCTCATGACGGCAGAACCTTCGGGCAGCGCCAGGACGATCGATACCCGATCCCGTTCCGATGGTTCGTCGGCTTCCACCACACGAACGTCATCCACGGCAAACCCCACCCCCTGAAGGCCGCTTCGCAGCGCCTCCGCGCGGCCAGTCGCCTCGGGATGGACGTCGAGATAGGCGGCCAACCCGGCCCCCGGGTAGAGCACACCCCGGGCGTCCAACGGGAAGCGCAATCCCCCGCCTCGCTCCTCGTAGAAGTGAGTGTACAAATCGACTGCCTGGATGGCAGCTACACCCCGAGCCGGCGCATCGGGATCGTGCCCATCGCCATAACCGGAGAGAAAAGCGTCGGCCAGTTCGGCCAGGACGTCGCCGGCGTAATCGGCAGAGACGCTCTCCATCTCCGCGATTACCGAGTCGGCCTGCCCCCGGAGTGCCAGCGTCTCGGCCCGGCGGAAGCGGGCGTAACCGACCCAATCCGGCTGCTCACCCTGGGGATCGGGCGTCCAGCCTTCTGACGCCGCCAGGGTCAGCACTTCATCGTACCACCGTAACGCCTCGTCGTAGTCGCCGGCGCGAAAGGCGCTCTCTCCCTCGTTGGTGTGCCAGCGCAGTCGATCCGCCACGCTGATCGTGGCGCTTTCTCCCTCCCAGGCGCCGCGTTCCAGATCGACCGTCTTCTCGGCCAGGGAAAAGTGGCCTGAGCTAGTATCCCACCGCCAGACCTGCCGGCCTAGGGGATGGTTGAGCAGCTTGTGGTCGAAGCCATCGCTGTAGAGATGGGGGTAGGTCAACACGATCTGCTGCCGCCCGGGTTGGATGGGGTCCGGTTCCAAGTTCCACACCGACGGTCCGGCCCAGTTGATCAGGTCGGCGCGAAAGGCCAGCGGACAGGCTCCCTCATCGCCACAACGGAAGACGTAGAGCAATTCGGTCCAGCCGCTTGCCCCGGACAGGGTGTAGGTCACGATTGTCTCGGGCCGGGCATCGCCGGTGAGGTCGTCGACCAGAACGCCGCTATCCATCGTGGGCGTAGGCTCACTGAAACCGAAGGGGAGCACCTGGCCCGTGAAACGCCCCGACGTTTGACTGATACAGGCGACGACGGGCAGGCCCATCAACCGTGTCTGGATCACCACGTCGGGCAGATCGTCGCCGTTCAAATCCACCGACGTGACGTTTGGTCCAGCCTCGTCCAGCTTGGGCAACTCACGCAAAACGTCTGCCAGGCCATCCACGCGGTTATGGTTGAGCCACTTCGCTGCATCAGACGCCAGCGCCAGCGCCGCGCCCAGAGAGACCTGGGGTGCTTCGTAGACGTCCAGGGCCGCGTGCGCGGCGGCGAAATCGCCGCTCAACGGCACCTCCGGGACGAAGGTCGCCAGCACGGCCTCGGCGTCCGCGCGACAGCGCTCGAAGGCCGGCCGATCCAGATCCTGGGCATCGAGTCGAAAGAGGAAATAGCCTGCGGCGGTGTCCAATCCATACGACACGAGCGATGGGCCGTCCTGGTCATCTTCGGTGAACGTGCGGCGCTGAAATTCCCAACCATCCAGTTCCAACCGATCCTCGGTGTGGGTCCAATCCGGCCCCAGACCCATTCCCGCCGCCTGTGGATTCAACGCGCAACCGGCGATATCCTGATGTCGCAACCACTGACCGTCCCATAGCCACGTATCCGTGGCGTACAACAGTGAGAAACGCTGTGTCAGATCGTAACTGGAGACGCCCCGGGCGAACGCTTTACCCGGCGGCGGCGTCTGCTGGGGGGCGGGCGTGAGCGTTGGGGGCACAGGTGTAGGCGTGGGAACAGGCGTGGACGTGGGGGGCGCCGACGGCGTGACCTCGGCCGTTTCCTGGACTGCCAGCGGGGTGGTGAGCGATGACGACGCACAAGCAATCGTAACTCCTACGAGCATCAATAGGACCAGAATCCGCCAAAATGTTTGGGTTCGTACCGTCATCATCACAACTCCTCTCTCTCGCTCATTTTCCCGCCGCTCCGGCCATTCCGCACAGCGACGATCTCGGCCAGGATCGCCAGCGCGATCTCGGCTGGCGTCCGCCCGCCCAGATCGAGCCCCACCGGGCCGTGGATACGATCCAGGTCCGCCTCGTCGAACCCCCGCTCTCGCAGCGCCGCCTGCCGCTTGGCCTGGGTGCTCCGCGAGCCAATCAGGCCCACGTAACCCGCCCGGCTGCGCAGCGCGATCTCCAGCGCGGGGAGGTCGAACTTGGGATCGTGGGTCAGGATCACCACGTAATCCCGGGAACCGAGTCGATCCGCCGCGAGCGCCTCCTGGGGCCAGGCGATCACCAGGTCGTCGACGGTGGGGAAGCGCTCGCGAGCAGCGAAGGCCCGCCGGGCGTCTATCAAGCGCACGCGAAAGCCCAATGTGTGCGCCAACTCGAGCAGCGGTGCCGCGATGTGCACCGCACCCACGATGGTGATCGTCTCTGGGGGGGCGAAGACCTCGATGAAGATAGGAACTGCGCCTTCCGGGTGAGCGCGCGACTCGGCCATTGGATGAGAGAAGGTCGCCGCGCCCCCGATCTCTTCCCAAACGTCGGTGAGGGTTTGATTCCCTTCCAATCGACCGTCGGGCCGAATCAACAGGTGCCCGCCGCTGTGCTCGTCCAGCGGGGTCAAAAACGCGACTGTCTCCTCCGCCGCCAATTCGTCCGCCAACCGGCGGTGGACGTCCGCCAGCGGTTCCACGTAGACGTCGATGGCGCCGCCGCAGGCCAAGCCCACCTCCCACCCGGTCTCGTCGGTCACGCCGTAGTGGAGCAGTTTCGGCGTCCCGCTCGCCAGGACCGCCTGGGCCTCGCGGAAGACGTCGCCTTCCACGCACCCCCCGCTGACGGAACCCGCCATCTGCCCGGAGGCGGTCACCGCCATGCGTGAACCGAGGGGGCGGGGCGACGATCCCTCGGTGCCGACTACCGTCGCCAGCGCGATTTGCTCGCCGGACGCTAACCAAGCGCGCAACGTGTCCAAAATCGCTCGCACCTGTGCCATCCTTTCATTAACCTTGCGGGCTCTCTGCTAGCTCGCCTGGTTGGATTAGCAAATGGTCAATTTTTCGCCACGAATTACACGAATTGTCACTAATCTTGGGTTTTTCGTGGTAATTCGTGCAATTCGTGGCTAATCTCTCATCGTGACCATACGAAATCCCAAAGAACCACCTTGCGAAGGTTAGCGGGCATGTCCGCTGGCGAGGATTTATCGTGTCAAAAGAGCCATCTGGAACCTTCGCAAGGTTCCGCACTCAAATGAAATCTGGGCGTATCTTCTCAATAAACCGGGGGCTTGTTCGTAGGTAGGCGCTTCAGCGCCCCTAAAAGCGCACTACGAACAGATTCACCCCAAGTTATTGAAAAGATGCATCTGGACCTATCATCTCAATAAACCGGGGCAAACTCGCTCGGGCCGGTCTCCTGACCGTGCCCGCTGTGGCTCGGTCGGGAGACCGGCCACAGCTCCCCAAGTTAGTGAAAAGATACATCTGGACCTTGAGTAGTTCGCAGTCGTTACTCCAGGAGGTCGTCTATATCGTACAAAAGATCTACTTGGTCATTGATCTCGTCTGGATCGAAAGC
>DSAR01000487.1 GCA_011046405.1 Chloroflexota bacterium
CAGCAGGTGCGTGACCAGGCCCGGCAGATCCTGGAGGGTGGGCAGGTGGATTGCGTCATCGGATACGAGATGGGGCCCCGGGATACCGTTCGTCCGGCTTTCGTCTACGACGCCGGTGAGGTTGACCGCCTGGTCTGGAGCGACCGGGGTGTGCATAACCTGGTCACCTATCTTCACGATAAGAAGGCGCCGCCGCGCAAAGGGGAGGGGCCGCCGCGCGTCGCCGTGCTCGTCAAGCCATGCGACAGTCGCGCCATCAACGTCCTCCTGGCCGAGCAGCAGATCGAGCGGGAGCGTATCTTCGTCATGGGTGTCGCCTGCGAGGGGACGGTGGACGAGGCTGGCGAAGCGCTGGCCCGTTGCGCCCGCTGCGACGACCGGGTGCCGGTGCTCTACGACGTCCTGTTGGGCGAGGCACCCGACGTCTCGCCCAAGGAGAAGGAGGAGGACTACGCCGACCTGGCACAAATGGAAGAACTGGCCCATACCGAACGGCTGGCCTTCTGGCTGCGGGAGTTCGACCGGTGCATCCGCTGCTACGCCTGTCGCCAGGTTTGCCCCGGCTGTTACTGCACGACCTGCATGTTCGAGCGGGACGATGGGCTGTGGGTGGACGCGGGGATCGACCTGCCCCAGAAGCACGTCTTCCACCTGGGCCGGGCGCTGCACCTGGCCGGCCGCTGCGTCGAATGTGACGAATGCGAGCGGGTGTGCCCGATGGGGTTGCCCCTGAGTCTGCTCAACCGCTTGCTGACCCGCGAGGTCGAGGCGCTCTACGGACACCGGGCCGGACGCCAGGCCGAACTGACACCGCTTCTTTTCGAACTCGGCGAAGAAGGCTCGCCGATTTGATGCGGGTGTATTTACAGTTCGTAGTAGGCGATTTATCGCCGTAAAGGCACACTGAAGCCGCATCCACCCATTTGACGTAGACGTACAGGAGACGCAAGAGTATGAAATACGTGACGCTGAACGAGTTATGGGCTTGGCTGGCCCGGCTGGCCCGGGACGAGGACGTCGACCTGATCGCTCCCCGCGACGTAGAGGGCCACGTGCTCTACCGGGAAGTCTCCTCGGTTCATGACATCCTGTTCGAGTACGAACGCCCTGAAATTTCTATCAAGGACTACCTTTTGCCCGCCACTGAGACGCTGTTGCGGATTGAGAATCGCGGTGGCGAGATCGTCCAGGAGGAGGTCTTGCCGGACCGACGGCAGGTGATCTTTGGCGCTCGCCCCTGTGACGCCCACGGCCTGGCGGCCATCGATGCCCTATTCCTGGACCAGGAGCCGCCCGATCGCTACTACCGGCACCACCGGGAGCGGACGACGCTGGTGGGGATGGCCTGCCCGCCGCTGGCGGAGGGTGCGCTGCCGTGGGTGGGCTGCTTCTGCACGTCAGTCGGCGGGGCACCCGACGACACGGCCCACGTGGATGTGTTGCTCCGGCCCTCCGATGGGGGATACCAGGTCGAAGCGGTGACCGACAAGGGAGTGGCCTTGATGGCGGATCTTAACCTGGAGGAGCGTCCGAAAGAATCGGAGCAGAAACCGGGTTTTTTCCGAAAAACCCGGTTTCTAGAGCAAGCCGGCACAGTGCCGGTCACGCCGCCGGCTGAATGGCGACCGCTGTTCGAAGGGCAGATCTGGCGGCGTCACGGGGAGCGGTGCCTGAGTTGCCGCATCTGCACGTACGTCTGCCCGGCGTGTCGTTGTTTCGACGTCGTGGATCGAGTGGTGGACGAGCGGCCCGGCGTGACCCGGATCGAGCGCATCCGGGTTTGGGACGCCTGCACCAGCCCCAATTACCGCCGCGTCGCCGGGGGGCACAACCCCCGGGCCACCAAACCGGAGCGGCTGCGCAACCGTTTCTTCTGTAAATTCTGCTACTACCCGGAGGACTTCGGGCCGTTGGGCTGTGTGGGGTGTGGGCGCTGCATCGTCTCCTGCCCGGTCGATATCGACGTCACCGAGGTGATGCGGGACGTGGCGGCTGAAGGGAGGGCACCATGACGAAAACGAACCCGATGCGCCCGTACCAGGGGCGATTGGTCGAGGTCGAGCCATTGGCCACGGGGATCGATCTCTTTCGAGTCGAACTGGCCGAACCGGAGGGCCAGGCGACCGTTTCCCGGTACCGGCCCGGGCAATTTGCCTTCGTCTCGGCCTTTGGCGCCGGCGAGGCGCCCTTTGGCATCGCCTCGATCCGGGGGCCGCACCTGGAATTTGCCATCAATGCTCTGGGGCACGTCTCCGGGGCCCTGCACGACCTGGAGGTCGGCGACCCGGTCGGCGTGCGTGGGTCGTTGGGCAACTGGTTCCCGCTGGACGCGATCCAGGGACACGACGTCGTCATCCTGGGCGCCGGGATCGGGGGCGCGCCCCTGCGACCGATCATCCAGACGATCCTGGATCACCGGGACGATTACGGGCACACGAGCATCATCTGGGCCGCCCGTACGCCCGACCTGCTGGTCTTCACCGACGAGTTCGACGAGTGGGACGCCGCCCCCGATACCGAGTTCCACGTGACCATCGATCGGGAGTACGAGGGCTGGGACGGCAACGTCGGACTCATCACCCAGTTGCTGGAGCAGGTGGACCCCTCGCCTGAGAACACCATCGCGATCTGTTGCGGCCCCCCCATCGCCATTCACTTCACGTTTTTGACGCTGGCGAAATTGGGCTTTCCGCCCGACCGGGTGCTGACCACGTTGGAGGCTCGCATGCACTGCGGGATCGGTAAGTGTGGGCGGTGTAATATGGGGGAGAAATTCATCTGTACCGATGGCCCGGTCTTTTGGCAGCACGAGATCGCGGGGTTTTTGGAGGGCTTTTTGTAGGGGTTGGCAGGCTGGTATATTGGTAGATCGGTATATTGCTAGGCTGGTATATTGCTAGGCTGGTAGATTGGTATCATCTCAATAAACCGGGGCAAACTCGCTCGGGCCGGTCTCCTGACCGTGCCCGCTGTGGCTCGGTCGGGAGACCGGCCACAGCTCCCCAACTTATTGAGAAGATACGGTAGATTGGTATTTGGTGGCCGGGAGGTGACGGATGAAGATCGGGGTGTACGTTTGTCATTGTGGGAGCAACATCGCCGGGAGGGTCGATGTGGCCGAGGTGGCTGAATGGGTGTCTGGCTTGCCGCACGTCGCCGTGACCCGGGATTATGAGTTCATGTGTTCCAGCCTGGGCCAGGAGATGATCAAGGACGATATCCGGGACCTGGGGGTGGACCGGGTGGTGGTGGCCTGTTGCACGCCCCGGATGCACGAGCCGACGTTCCAACGGGCCGTCAGTGAGGCCGGGCTCAATCCCTACTACTTCGAGCAGGCCAATATCCGCGAGCAGTGTTCCTGGGTGCACCAGGATCGCGACGAGGCCACGCTCAAGGCCAAGGCCCTGGTGGGGGCCGCCGTCTCGCGGGTGCGCCATCACCAGCCGTTGAGCGTCAACACCGTATCCATCCATCCCGCCACCCTGGTCGTGGGGGCCGGGATCACGGGGATCCAGGCCGCGCTGGAGTTGGCCGACGCCGATTACCCGGTCTACCTGGTGGAACGGGAGCCCTCCATCGGCGGGCGCATGGCCCAGTTGGACGAGACCTTTCCCACCCTCGACTGTAGCGCGTGAATTCTCGGCCCCAAAATGATGGATGTCGGTCGACATCCCAACATTACGCTCCTGACGTATAGCGAGGTCGAGGAAGTCTCCGGTTACGTGGGCAATTTCGACGTCCGCATTCGCCAGCGGGCGCGCTCGGTGGACGCCGAGGTGTGTACCGGTTGTGGCGCGTGCGAGGAGAAGTGCCCCCGGCGCGTGGTGGACGAGACCGGTTTCGACGTGGGGCTGGGACGGCGCAAGGCCATCTACCGGCCCTTCCCCCAGGCGGTGCCGGCCCTGCCGGTGATCGACCGGGAGAATTGCCTGTTCTTCACCAAGGGGCGCTGCAAACTGTGTGAGAAGACCTGCCCCACCGGGGCCATCGACTACGAGCAGGAGGATGAGTTCATGGACGTGGCGGTGGGGAACATCATCCTGGCGACCGGTTACGATCCCTTCGACGCCGCTCGTATCTCCCAGTATGGCTACGGGCGCTACCCCGACGTCTTCACCAGCCTGGAGGTCGAACGCATGTTGGCCGGTTCCGGCCCCACCGGCGGCGAGATTTTCTTGCGCGACGGCGAGGCCAGGCCGGAGAGCGTCGCCATCCTCCACTGCGTGGGCAGCCGGGACGAGAATTACAACGCCTACTGTTCCAGGGTGTGCTGCATGTATTCACTCAAGCTGGCCCACCTGGTGCACGGCAAGACCGACGCGCGCATCTACGAGTGTTACATCGACATGCGCACTGGCGGCAAGGGATACGAGGAGTTCTACAAGCGATTGCAGCGCGAGGGCGCGATTTTCATCAACGGGCGCCCGTCGGAGATCCTACAAGAGGATGGCAAACTGGCGCTTTACGTGGAAGATCGCTCGTTGGGCCGGCAGATCCGGGTGCCGATGGACATGGTGATCCTGAGCATCGGCCTGCAGCCCCGCCACGACGCGCGACAGGTGGCCCAGTTGTTCAGTATCAGTTGCGACGCCGATGGGTGGTTCAAGGAGAAACATCCCAAGCTGGACCCGGTGGCCACGTTGACCGATGGGGTGTTCATCGCCGGATGCGCCCAGGGGCCGCGCGACATTCCCGATTCGGTGGCCCAGGGAGCGGCGGCGGCGGCGCGGGTGCTTTCCTTCATCCGCCGGGGCGAGGTGGAGATCGAGGCTGCCACGGCGCTGGTGGACCAGATGACGTGCGTGGGCTGCGGCCAGTGCATCGAGACCTGTCCTTACACGGCCATTGAGTTCGTGGACGTCCGGGGACGCCAGGTGGCCCACGTGCTCGAGGCCCTGTGCAAGGGATGCGGCACCTGCGCCGGAACCTGCCCATCCAAGGCCGTCACCCTGCGCCACTTCAACGACCGTCAGCTGGTGGCCGAGATGACCGGCGCGATGTACGCGATGCGGGGGCTGGCGTTGGCGCCGGCCTGATAGGAAGGTGCGATCAATGTCTGAACAAAGTTACGAACCTAAAATCATTGGTTTTCTCTGCAATTGGTGCAGTTACGCCGGGGCCGACCTGGCCGGGGCGAGCCGGCTCCAGTACCCGTCCAACCTCAAGATCATCCGCGTGCCGTGCTCCGGGCGGATTTCGCCGGAACTGGTGATTCGTACTTTCCGGGAGGGAGCCGACGGCGTGATGGTGCTGGGCTGTCACATCGGCGACTGTCACTATGCCACCGGCAATCACCGCACTGCCCGTCGCATGCCCATCCTCAAGACCCTGCTGGAATTCACCGGCATCGAGCCAGAGCGCTTTCTGGTCAAGTGGGTGTCGGCCTCCGAAGGGGGGCTCTTCGCCCAGACGGTGGAGACATTCACCGAGAATCTCCGGCATTTGCCCCCCTTGCAAGAGTCACTGGCGTCGGTAGAGGAGAAGAAACCAGGCTTTTCTCAAAAACCTGGTTTCTGATGCCCGGTGAGGGTTTTCGAAGCGAATCGCAAGCGTAAACCGCTAAAATGGCTCAGAACGTTCGCAGATGAACTCAAGGAAAACGAAGCTGGGGCGGACAGTGATCTTGCGTCCGCTGACACACGTGACAAACCGCGCAGCGGGCAACCTCGTGCTTCTAAACTTCCTTGGATCCGCTTCGTTTTCCCGGTGACGTCACTTTTTGCACTATTGCGAAAGTGGAGTAAAATATCCATACTTAGCGATTGACGTTGGAATGAAAGCATACGGGGAGGAGATTTATCGTGAGCGAGTTTTTGGCCTTTATCATCGAGGATGACTACGATCTTTCGAATATTTTTGAAAAAGCGTTGCAAGCGGCCGAATTCGAAACGCAGGTTTTCCGGCGGGGGGATACAGCGTATGAGGCGCTCTCGACCGTTTCTCCCGATGTCGTCGTGCTGGATTTACATCTCCCTTTCGTGGAAGGGATAGAAATTCTCGAGAGGATTCGCACAGCGGCCCACCTGAAGAAGACGCGCATCATCATCGTCTCGGCCGACGATCGCCTGGCTGAGACGTTGAGGGAGAAGGCTGATTTGGTCCTGATCAAGCCGGTCGAGTTTGGACAGCTGCGGGGATTATCTGCCCGGCTGAGACACGCGGGGTATCAGAATGCTTGAGATACTGCACTATTTTGTCGAGCAACACCAGGATGAGATGCTCGATCTATTGCAGCAATTGGTGGAGATCGAGTCGCCCAGCACCGACAAAGCCGCGACCGATCGTGTTGCCCGCTTCGTCGCCCAAGTCGCGCGGGAGGCCGGGGCGGACGTCACCTTCGTCCCCCAGGAGGCGTATGGCGATCATTTGCTGGCCCGGTGGGGAACGGGCGACGATGGGTTTTTGCTTCTCTGTCACCTGGATACCGTTTGGCCGGTAGGGACGCTGGCCGAGCGCCCCTGGCGCGTCGAGGGGGAGCGGGCGATTGGCCCCGGCAGTATGGACAACAAGGCCAGCGCGGCGATCATCCTTTCGGCCATGCAGGGTTTGCAGGATCTGGGCCGCACGCCTTGCCGGCCGGTGACGATGCTCTTCAACACCGACGAGGAGATTGGCAGCCATTCCTCCCGCGCCTTGATCGAGCAGGAGGCCCAGCGGGCCGGCGTGGTCTTCTGCATAGAACCGGCGCTGCCCGACGGCTCGCTCAAGGTATGGCGCAAGGGGACCGGGAGCTACACGATCACCGCGCGCGGGCGCGCCGCCCACGCCGGCGCCGATCACGCCAAGGGCGTCAACGCGATTGAGGAGTTGGCGCACCAGATTCTATTGCTCCAGGCGATGACCGATTACGTGCTCGGCACGACCGTCAGCACCGGCGTAGTCAGCGGGGGAACGCGCAGCAACGTGGTGCCCGACTGGGCCGAGGTGGTGGTTGACCTGCGGGTGCGGACGGTGACCGAGGGGCAGCGCATCGTCGCGGCCATTGAGCGCTTGCAGCCGGTGTTGCCAGGCGCGCGCCTGGCA
>DSAR01000062.1 GCA_011046405.1 Chloroflexota bacterium
AAGGCGATCTGCACGTCCCGGTAGGCGTTCTCGGCCGTCTTGACCAGCTCCGCGGTCACGCAATCGGCCAGGTCCAGGTCCGCCTCCACCACGTGGTTATAGAACGCCTGGGCCAGCCGGGCCGCCTCCGGCGTATCGCCACCGACGACGCGGCTCATCTTCGCCAGGTTGTGCAACAACAATCCCGGCATCACCCGCTCCGGGCAATGGACCAGGTAGAAGTCCTCGCCGCTCTTTCGCTTGGCTTGATGACGGCCTCGATCCCGTCCAGCCAGCGTCGGGCGGACCAGTCGCTCGATCGTGCCCGGCGCGATGGTCGATTCGATGATGACCATAGTCCCCGGCTTCAGGTTCGGTTCCAGGGCCCGCAACGCCGAGCGAAGCGCCGTGTAGCGCGGTTGGTGGACGCTGTCGATGGGCGTTTCCACGGCAATCAGGACGACGTCCGCCTCCCGGCAGACCGTGTAGTCGCTGCTCGCCCTCAACCGTCCAGCACCGACCACCTTCGCGACCAGATCAGCCAGTCCCGGTTCCTTCCCCTCGATCGGGCAGACGCCGGCGTTGATCTGCGTCACCTTGGCCTCGTCCACGTCCAGCCCGGTCACACTGAAACCCACCTCGGCGAAACGAGCGGCGACCGGCAACCCGACGTAGCCCAGGCCGATGACGACCAGGGCGGCCCGTTTATGCTCTATCCGTTCTAGCAGCGACTGATAAGCACTCATACCAACAAGTCCACCTCGACCAAGCGGTTCTCGCGGCCCGACTGGACCAACGCCTGGGCCAGGCGGAGCGCCTCCAGGCCATCCGCGCCGCTGACGATCTCGTCGCTCTCGCCTCGCGCCGCCGAGACGAAAGCCTCCAGCTCCGCCCGCAACGGTTCGCGGCGGTTCAGGCGCAAGCGCACCATCTCCCCCTCACCGACCCCGCGCAACAGGCTCAGGTGATTCCAATCCAGGCCATCCGCCTGCGCGTTCTCGTAGAAGTAGAGGTCCTGCGTGAGCAAATTGGCCAGGAACATCCCCCGCTGACCGGTGACCGTGATCTCGCGGATCTTCGTCGGCGTGAGCCAGTTGATGTTCAAGATCCCCAGCACCCCATCCTCGAAGCGGATCATGCCAGAAAACAGATCCTCGTGATCGGTGTGAATCTCCTGTTCCGTCTCGGCGTACAATCGCCGCACCCGCTTGCCGGTGAGATAACACATGATGTCCAGGTCGTGCGGGGCCAGGTCGACGATCACGCCCACGTCGCGCACCCGGGCGGGGAAGGGTCCCAATCGCCGGGCGTGAATCTGGAAAATCTGCCCCAGCATGCCGCTGCCCAGCCGGCGCTTCAACTCGATCACCGCCGGATTATAGCGCTCAATGTGCCCGACGGCAAGCACCCGCTCCAACTCGGCGGCCCGCTCGATCATCCCCCGTCCCTCGTCGAGGGTGGCCGCGATGGGCTTCTCCACCAACACGTGGCAGCCGGCCTCCAATGCGTCCAACACCACCTGGTGATGGGCCTGGGTGGGGACTGCCACCGTGACCGCGTCGGGCTCGACCTCCGCTAACATCGCCCGGTAATCGGTGTAACCCGGCGCACCCCGGAGACGGGCTGTCTCGTTAACCAACGCCTCATCTAAATCAACCACCGCCGCCAGCTCGGCGTCAGGCATCTCGTTGTAAACCCGGGCGTGATTGCGTCCCATCGATCCCACGCCGATGACGGCTGCTTGCAAAGAATTTTTTGATTTCAATTCAATTCTCCTGTTTTTTAACTCGCTTGTTTCCTCATTCGTTTAATTCTAAATTCGTTGTAGTGCTCTCACGCATAATCCTCCGTTTGTAGGCCTGGCGCTGCACGTCCAGATAGGGCAAAAAATCCAGGTACATCCGCACGACCTTGGAATACATCGCGCCCCGGTCGAAATCGGCGGCCTGGTACACGACGTAATTTTGCCGCACCGCCTCGTACTTGAGCACCAGATCGTCGGTATCCAGAAATACCAGATCCACGTTATCGAATCCGGCTCGCGTCAGGTCCGCCAACATCTCCAACCGTCGTTCTCGGCAATTGCCAGTGCGCGGCACGACAGCCAGGTCAATGTCGCTATCCCTCCGCATACGGTTTTCCGCCGCCGATCCAAACATGTAGACCGCCTGCACGTCGGGATATCTGCGAAAAACAGCGTCCAGCGCGTCCAGATCCAGCATATCTACTCCTTCGCGAGGTTTCATTCACTCACTACCCTTGTCCTAGGCGTTTCCAGGAAAATAATCGCCCACTCGCTCTCGCTGGATCGTCAGATCCAGCGGCTGAAAGAGCCGAATTCGGCTTGTGTCGCTTGGCCTGGATCTGGCGATCCAGGCCAAGCGAAATGGGAGGTTTTAAATTCTGGAATATCCCTAACCCGGACAGAGCCGGAACCAAAAAGGGACATCGACGGCAAATTCTTGCTCAACGTACAAGGATATCATTGGTTAGGGCCTAATCATCGTCTTGATCCGACATTAATCCTTGTTTCAACAGGGCATCTCGCAACTGAGCCACGATGTCCAACACTGACAATGGAGAAATCGGAACGTGACGGGTCGCATCGCTTAGCGGATGAAGATGCCAACCCCGACGATTGTCAAAGTCTATTCCCCAGGTTCGCCGCTGTTCTTCGATCAAAGCAAAGGCGAGAGGTATCTTCTCAATAAGTTGGGGAGCTGTGGCCGGTCTCCCGACCGAGCCACAGCGGGCACGGTCAGGAGACCGGCCCGAGCGAGTTTGCCTCGGTTTATTGAGATGATACGGCGAGAGTCCCTGTCACTTCATTAAAGTAGAAGCGGACGAAACTTCTCTCGTCTAAATACCCTCGACCTGTAGAGAGACACTTTCGAAAGCCTCGATATCCGCCAGGGAGCGTAACAAGACTTCCGAGAATTGCTTCACATCCATGGACGCTGCAAACCCTCATAATGCCTCAATAGCGTTTCTGCTTGCTCCCACTCCCAAAAATCGCTCTCGACTTCGTAATCGTATGCATTCTGGCCCAAAGTGCCCGTTTCACACCGATCCGAAAATTCGGAGAAAGACATACCCCACTTTTCTTCCAACGCCTGAATGCGCTGTTTGACCAGGTCAGCTTTGAGTTCGACGTACTCGGAAAGAATCTTCAGTAAAGCGGTCTTCAAATCTGCTGTTTCCGTCACTTGGGTCAAAAATGCACCCATTCGAGGCGATAGCGTAATCGTCGAATTTGATCTTTCCATTTAACATCCCCCCAATATACGCTTACATTTCCCGTAATCTTTTGGTCTTGTGAGGGTAAGACTCTTTCACTTTCCCTAACCTGGCAGAGCCAGAACCGATAAGGAAATACCGACAGCAAACTCTTGCTCGCCCCGCAAGGATCCTATCGGTTAGGCCCTAAACCCGTTAACCGCCCTCACGATCGTCTCCAAATCTTCCGCACTCAACCCCGGGTGCACCGGCAACGATAACACCTCCAGACTGGCCTTCTCCGCCTCGGGGAACGACTCGGTCACGTTGTCGTAAATGCTCTGCTGGTGCACCGGCACCGGGTAATAGACGCCGCACCCCACCCCCTGTTCCCGCAGGTAAGCCAACATCTCGTCTCGCCGGCCCTCGGGCGCGCGCACGGTGTACTGGTGGAACACGTGCCGGTACCCCTCCGGCGTCGTCGGTGTGACCACGCCCTCCAGGTGCACGTTGAAATAGGTCGCGTTCCGGATCCGGGCCTCGTTGAAACCCTCCAGCTTGGGCAACTGGGCGAGCCCGATGGCGGCGTGCACGTCGGTCATGCGGAAGTTGTAGCCCACCTCGTCGTGATAGTAGCGCCGCCGCATGCCGTGGTGCCGGATGATGCGCGCCCACTCGGCGACCACGTCGTCGTCGGTGGTGATGATGCCACCTTCCGCCGTGGTGATGTTCTTGGTCGGATAGAACGAGAAGCACCCAGTGCCGAAGCTGCCCGCCCGCTTGCCGTCGAATTCCGCGCCGTGGGATTGGCACGCATCCTCGATCATCGCCAGACCGTGCCGCTCGGCGACGTCCATCAACCCGTCCATCTCGCAGACCAGGCCGAACAGGTGGACCGGCATGATGGCCTTGCTTCGCTCGGTGATCGCCGCCTCGACCGCCTGGGGGTCGACGTTGAACGTCACCGGGTCGATGTCCACGAACACCGGCGTCGCGCCGACGTAACGGATGCTGTTGGCCGACGCGATAAAGGTGAACGGCGTGGTGATCACCTCGTCCCCCGGCCCAATCTCGTGGGCCAGCAGGGCGGTGTGCAGCGCCGTCGTCCCCGACGAGGTCGCGATGGCGTGTTTTACGCCGCAATAGGCCGCGAAAGCCTCCTCGAAAGCGGCCACCTTGGGCCCCTGGGCCAACATGCCCGACTGCAAGACCTCCCAGACCGCCTGCTTCTCTTCCTCGCCAATTTGCGGTTGCGCAATGTGGATCATTTTACTTTTCTCCAATCGTTTGTCGGAATATCAATACGTGTATCACAATCCGGGCACCGGGTGTGGACCACGTCACCCGCCTCATCGACCTTTTCCAGGCGCGCGCCGCACGGGCAGACGAACCCATGCAAGCGCGCCGGATTCCCCCATACCAGGCCGTAATCCGGCACGTCGCGCGAGACGAGCGCGCCCGAACCGATCATGGCCCACTGGCCGACGGTCACGCCGCAGACGATGACGGCGTTGGCCCCGATGGCGGCCCCTCGCTTGACCAGCGTCTCCCCCAACGTCCAATCGTCGGCCGCCTTGAGCGACCCGTCGGCGTTGATGGCCCTGGGACGCTTGTCGTTGGTGAACACACAATGCGGGCCGCAGAAGACGCCGTCCTCAATCGTCACGCCGTGGTAGATCGAGACGTAATTCTGCACCTTGACGTGATCGCCCAGGGACACGCCTGTATCGATGTAGGCCCCCTTGGCCAGGATACAGCCGCGGCCAATCGCGGCCCCCTCCCGCACCTGGGCCTGGTGCCAGATGCTGGTCCCATCCCCGATCTGGGCCGCATCCGATACGTCCGCCGTGGGATGAATTTTGACGCTCATAGAACTCCTTTTTGATCTACTGATATTTCTCTCGCACTTTTTGCGCATACCACATCTCACTTGCGCCCAGCCAATGCCTGCAAGAAACGCTCAAGCAGATCTGATTCGATTCCGGCAATCTCGCCCAACGCGCGCACCGGATGCGGCAGAGGATCTTGCCATAGCCACTCGACCCGTAACCAGAAATCGGGTAGAACCGGAGAATGATAATCCCCCTCATTACCGCTGAATGCCACGTGATAGCGTCCTTCCTGCAGGTGATAGAACTCGACCCAGGTTCTGTGCGGATCAATCAACCAATATTCCGGCGCCCCGGCCCGGGCATATTCGTAGAACTTCTCGCCACGGTCACGTCCGGCGCTCTCCGGGGAGACAATTTCCACGACTAGATCGGCCGGTCCGTCAAGATAGGTCTCCTTCAAGCAGTCCAAATGCGCCTTCGTCACAAAAAGCAGGTCCGGTTCTCGTCCTGACTGCTCCAACTTCATCTGGAAAGGCGCGCTCAATACAATCCCCAGGTCACGCTGTTCGACGAAAGCGCCTATCACGCTGGTCAGAAAATCGCCAATACGCTGATGTCGTTTCGATGCCGGACTGTACATCACCACCTCTCCCGCCTTTTCCCCCGGTGAGGCGACCCATTCAGCAAGGGTATCCTCGTCGACCCAGTCCAGGAACTCCTCGTATGTCATCTTTCTCCGGTGCGGATGGCTCAATAACAAGTTCAGCAACTGACGTCGCAGGCTCTCGTCAATCTCCCAGGTCATCGTTCGTTCACTCATTGATTGCCTCCGGCGGTCGTGCTCATATCATCAGGCCACACGATCGCGAACCCGGTCCCCTCGGCCTGCACCTCCGGCGCCGGGGCGCCTCCATCCTTTTGCAAAGAAACCCCTTCCTCCAGGCACGTCAGGTGGAAGATCTCCATCGCCTCGCCCGGCCCCTCGATCCGAACGGTCGCATATCCCTCATCTCTAATCCGATCCAGCGCATCCTGAGCCGCCGCGCGCAATTCGCGGTAGACGCGCAGCGAGGCCTCCATGTACTCCCTGGTCAAGCGGGCCTTGAGCGCCAGCCCCTCCGGCGTGACGAAATACTTCAAGCGATTGCGCTGCATCCGCGTCGCCTTGATGTATCCTTTCTTAATCAGGCGCTTGATGTACCAATTGACGCTGCCGACCGCCACCCCCAACTGGGCCGCCAGCCCGGCCTGGGTCGTCTCGGGTTCTTCTTCTAACACTTCCAGGATACGCAATTGACGTTCTACGTCTGACATCGCTTACCCACTCCCCCCATTGACAATCGACAATCAATCACTCCCACACAAATCAATATTCATTGAGTGAATTCTACCACAATCTACAGAGGGGTCAAGCTCAATCTCGACCACCTCGCCGCCCACGTTCACGAAAACCCACAGCCCCCGGGGGCGCTCGCCCACCAGCCGGGTCACTGCCGCGACGTATTCGCGCATCTGCCGCTCGTATCCCTTGCGCTTGATGTGGGGTCGGACGTCGGCCAGGGCGTCCAGTTCGTCGGTCTTGAACTCCACCACCGTCCATTCGCCGTCGATCTGGCACAGTAAATCCACGACGCCGCTGCGCGCTCTGCCGTTCAAAATGAGTGTGTAGGCTACCTCGTGATGGCGCTCGGCCTGAGCCAGCCGGGCGTAGATTGGCGCGGCCTGGAAACGGGCCAGCAAGCGCCGCGCCTCGGCGATCGTCGCGCCGATTTCCCGCGGATCGGTCAACCCGGCCTGCAGCGCGAAGGGACGCAAGAACGCCTCCAAATCCCCCTCGCCCGGGAAGCGCCAGTAGCGCAAGGCCGCGTGGAACAGAGTGCCCACGACCCACGCCGGGCCCGCGGGCTGCTGCGCCGTGGGTACCACCCGCCAGACCCGCGACGGCGGCTTCACCTCGCGCTCTTTCTCC
>DSAR01000223.1 GCA_011046405.1 Chloroflexota bacterium
GCCTTATGCCATTGGGACTCTGGTTGTTCGAATTTGGCTCTGGTGGATGGCTCCGCACTCCAATTTTGGATTTTTAAGGTGCTTATCGCGACATACTGGTTTTGCTATGCTGAAAATGAAATCAAAGCGCAGAAAAAAACGCCGCAAAAGGGCGATGTATTGCAGATGCCATGGCGCTCCGTTGAAATTAGGGTAGATCCACAGAACGCCCCACAGGTGCATCAGCACACTCCACGCAACAAGATATTCAAAAGCCCGCCGCCCCCCGTGCCGCAAATTCACGAGCGCCAGGGCCAGGAGCACGATCCACAACGGGAGCCAGTCCAAAGCAAAGCGATAGCCAAATTGCAACGAACCGGTGTTGAAATACAACAGCGAGGGCAAAGATACCAGGGCTGCTGAGAGGGCCAGCCCCCAGGTCAGACGCTTGCATCGAGCGCTCCACAGCGCTCTGAAGGCCAGGAACAGCACCGGACAGGTGATGAGGAAGCCCATGCCCCACGGATCGGGCGTGACGCGCCAGGAGTTCGACGAAAAGGAGAGCATAGGGGGGCGAAGCAACATCGTGTACAAATTTTCCGGCAGGAAGTGGAGACTAAACTGCCCCCAAGTCGCCTGGCGCGCGACCAACGTTTCGGGGCTATTCATCCACCGGTAGCCGAATTCGAGCGGATTGCCAAAGCGGGCCCAGTTATAAGCCGCCTGTCCCAGCAGGGCCGGCGCAGCGCCCAGGCCAAACGTCACGAAAAACCGCGCCCGACGCCACACGTCCGGTTGCTTGGTCACAGCCAGCGCCCAACTCAGGGGAAAGGCCAACACCACCGGTGCGCGGGCCAGGAAACCCAGCCCCAACCAGAGCCCGGCGGCCCAGGGTCGATTCTCGCCCAGCGCCTCTCGGACGTAGAGACAGAGACACGTGACCGCGAGCACGTGGGCGGTATACCAGACGGATCCCAGCGCCGCGCAATACCAGAGCGGCGTCCCCAACCCCAGGAGCACGCACAGCCAAAGCCTCGACCTCCGCGATAAATGCCCAACCCGGTTCAACGCCGCGTAGAACAACGCCACGTTCAACGCGCCGAGGACGACACTGAAAGCCACGTCGGAGAAGGCCAGCCCCCAGAGCGCGACGCCGGGCATCATCAGCAGCGCCGGGAGCGGGGGAAACGACACGTACCACCGGCCGTCGAACAGCGTCAGGTCATAAGGCGGGTCGGGGACGTGACGCAAGGCCAATTGCCCGTGAAGGAAGGAATCGGCCAGGTAAACGAAATGGGAAGCCAACGAGTGACGGCCGAGCGAAACGCCGGCCGTCAAGCCATAGATCGCGAGGAAAATCAGGAACAACCGAAACGGGGTCGAAAACCGGGGGCGACGAGAAAAACGCCCGGCCATACGCGACATCACGGAGAGCACGAGCATCGCGGCGGGCAATCGGCTATTCGGTGAGATCCAGAAGCCGGTGCGGCCAAAGGATGTGATAGTAGAAACCGTTCATACAGATGTGCTCGACCGGTTTGTAGTTCTGTCCGATGGCCTCCAAAACCGGCGGCGGGTAGAACTGGGCCCGGAAGATGACGAGGCCAAAATGCTGCGCCTCGATCCGCTCGATGATCTCGTCTGTATCGAGTAAATCGTTGTTGTAGAGATTGTAAAGCTGGGTCGGGTTGGTGATGACCGGCTCACCGGCCAATAGGCTGAACATCGCCTCTTCGCTGAAGACCGGTCCGTCGGCGGTACGGACGTAATCCATGATCGTCTCGCCGGCCGCGTAATCCTCCGGTGTGAGCAGGTGACCCAATTGCGTATACCCCATCGCGTCGTGGTATTGGAACGTCGTACAATCGCCCACCACCAATTGATTGTCCACTCCGAAGTAACGGGCCAACGTCCCAAACACAGGGCCGGAGGTCGGCATGTGGAGCATGCGTGGCGCCTGGATCAAGTATAACCCGGGGATGAGACATGCCAGGCACAGCGATGCATACGACGAGCAGCGTCTCTTCTCCGCCTCCCTCTCGCCCATCGTCTTCGCCCAATGCTGCAAGCGTCCCAGCGCCAGGCCCGACGTCAGGCAGGCGGCCGCGACCGCCGTGGTGAAATAACCGAATCCCGCGCCCCACTTGCCGCTCAACGCGCCCGCTCCCAGTGCGAATAAAAACCACAGGGAATAGGCCGAGAGTCGACCCCAGAACGTCTCGTAGACCAGGTAGGCCGCCGCCAGGAGGACGAAAACGGTGTGCAGGCGGAACCACTGGCCAAAGAGGAAGATCGTCTGGCGATAATCGTACTCGTTGACGTTGGCCTGGATCGTGTTGACCCACCATTGCCCCTCGGTGGCGACATTCAACAACCCGAAGATCGCCCCGGCGGCCAGGGCCAGGAGCGCCCCGGCCGCTATCGAGCGCTTGACGTCGCGCAGGAAGACGTAGGAAAGCGCGGCGACGACGGTAAAGACCGCCATCTGCTTGGTGTACCCGGCGCATAGAAGCATCAACAGACCGAGCAGCAGGTTCCGATTGCCGTGTTTGGGATGCTCGAACTCAGCGACGAAGGCGATGGCCAACGTCTCGAACATCACCATCGTCATGTGCATCCGGCAGAGCGGTCCAATCTGATAGACATAATTGGAAGCCAGGAAAGCCAACCCGGAGATGAGGGGAATAAAGCGCCCGCCGACCTTGCGCCGCACGACGAAGGCAATCGCCCCCCCGGTAACGAGGGTCGCGACGAAAGAGACCAATCGACCGGCAATCAGACGCGGTCCGAAGAGAGGCAGCAAGGGTACGATCAATAGGTGAAAAAGGGGCGGATAATTGGAGGCGTAGAATGGATAAACGGCGTTAGCCCGGTAAGGCCACTCCCCCTGGCTGTAGAGAATGGCGTCGTACAGTTCAAACCCCTCCCCTTGATCGTAATCGAAAGGCCAACGAAAGAGATCGACGGCGTAGGTGAAATAGATCGCCAGGTAGCCCACGTAGGCCAGGACGACGAGGACGATCAAAACGGCGCCCAATACCCTGAGGAAACGGGACATCTGCCTCATGCCGGCCGATCCCCCAGTCGATAGAGCAGCAGCCCCACGACGACGGTCAGTCCACTCAAGAGCAAGCCCAATCGTTGCAACGGCCCAAAACCGCCCCATTGGCCAGCACCCAACAGGTCGACGGCTAAAATGCCCATTAGAGCGAGGACACCCAACGCGATGACGAATATACCCAACTGTCGTTTACTAATCATGGCCTGGCATTATAACATGCCATTCGGGGGGTGCAACTTCAGAACATCGCCTGCGTATAAAAAAGCAGACCTTACCCCCAGAGCGTCCAGATGGAACAGGAGAATATGGAGATGGATGTAGAAGAAACACAGGTTGACCCACTATCCCCAGAGGAAATTTTTGAGGAAATCCAGATAGCGGGAGATGAGAACGCACAACTGGCGGTGAATGATTGGACAGTAGCCGCCTTGGCCCACGCCAGTGTGCTTCTGGCTCTGGTGTTCAGCACCGCTGCCGGCATTGGCGCCCTGATCGGGCCGATCGTGGCCCTGGTGATTTACCTGGGATATCGCGAGAAATCCCGTTTCGTCGCCTTCCAGGCATTCCAAGCTTTCGTGTACCAGGCGCTGGGACTGCTGCTTTACGTCGTGCTAGTTACTGTCCTCTCATCGGGTGTAGCGCTGGCCTGGACCGTGAGCGGCGTCCTCGCGGCTGTGTTGATCGGCTTTCTGTTGATGCCCTTCGCCCTGGCGCTCACCTTGATGATGGTCTTCGTGCTGGTAAGCCTCCCCCTGGCGTGGGTGGGTTACGGGTTATACGCGGCCTACCTGACCTACCAGGGTCGAGATTTCCGCTACTGGTTGATCGGTGAACGATTAGCACAGGAGGTGAAAATATGATGCAAAAACGAGATCCCTTCGTCGCACTGGTTTTGGAGGTCGTGGGAGGATTCTTCGGCTTTCTCGGTCTGGGGTGGATCTACGCGGGGCGACCGGCGAACGGCATTCTCCTGCTGATCGGCTACTGGCTGCTGGATTGGATCATCGGCCTGACGTTGTCGCTCGTTACCCTCGGCGTGTGGTGTTGTATCTGGCCCGCGCAGAACTTGCTGTTCGGCGCTATTTCCGGCTACCTGGCCTATCGCTGGATAGAACAATCCTAACCTGCCAGAGCCAATAAAAGAGCCATTGACCGCCAAATTCTTGCTCGCTGTGCAAGGATTCTATGGGTTAGGCCCTAAAACGCATCTTCTCAAAAAGTTGGGGGAAAGGTAGGGCGGAATGTGTGCGACCGCGCGAGCGTGCTCGCGATGTTGCCTGCGCCTTACATTACCCCGGTTTATTGAGATGATACCCTCCTCACCCGGGCAAGGCGATATAGACGCTGTCTCCAAAAAGCGCTTCATAGACCACCAAGAGGTCAGACTCGCCCTGGCCGACCTCAAAAATTATATCGCCATCCAATTGTGCCCCGCCAAAAAACTCCTGCGTGCTCAACAGATTGGGTAGACCGGCGATCATCACCTCTGGCTCTCGACGGATACCCGTGGATCCGACGACGGTCAACCGCGATAGGTAGATCGAACAGACGTCATCGGAATCTTTGTTACACGTGAGGGTCACCGACATCATGAGATATTCGTTATCCAGTTGGGGTGTGGGGTTGAATGGATTGGCGCTGGCGACGATTTCGTCGGCTGGACGGATCGTGCGATTGATGCTGATGGTCATGTCATCCACGTCGATGGAAGAACCCGACGGCACTGGATTTTCGCGAGAGCTTCCCGGTGCCGCGTCAAGAAACGGAGTGGCGAAGGGAGGCGCTTGTTGCGTGGGCTGATCGGGCGTGATAGTGACGTCAACCGCCGGTGTGGCGGTCGGTGCTTGTTCCAGGCCTAGCATCCACGGGGCCGGCGTTGGCTCATCAGTGGATTGACGTGCCCGGATGGGCCTGGACAGACCCGACGTGTGCACACCAATAAAATAGGAAGAAAGCGTGCAAAAGGAACATACGAGACACCAAATGAAAAACGGAATAGCCAGCGTACGTAAGAAGGGATATGACGTAAATGACGTAGACGAAGACCGGGAAGGTCGTCCTGCAACTCTGGCGCCACAATACGGGCACAGCAGTGCATCTCTTGGCATAGGACGGGCACAATTTTGACAATTTATCATGATTATACAGTGACAAAACGCTCTTACACGACCCCAAATTTGAGAAGATTCTGCTATATCTTACAGCGGAATCGATCTAGCGTCAAGCACATCTGCTGACCCACCGCACCATCGCCCAACCGCTGGACGCTAAACACAACTTATGTTAAAATATGATCTCACTTGTGAGGAACTATCCTGGACGAGCTGGAACCAATAAAGAGCATCTCGTATGCAAAATTCTTGCACAAAAAACAAAAATTTCACTGGATAGGCACCCATGATGTCCTCGTACGTCGAGCAAGAGCGTGCAACCTTTGGTTGCCCTTCGCTTCGGCGCCGGTATTTCTCGCTATAGTTCTGGCTCGTCCAGGTTCAGGGAGCAACATGCGTCGCTACTTACTGATTAGCTTCATAGGTATCCTATTCGTCATCCTGGCGGCGAACGCACAACCCGCCAGCGCTATTGGCACACGTCCCCTGGAACGCAACCCTCGCCCTCACCCAACACGCGCCGGCGTTGCCTCCCACGTGTGCGTCCCCAGCCTCGTCTGGCGTAATCCAGAACTGTGCCCCTCCTATGGGCCGGGAACCACCGCCTACCGTATGGCGTCCATCCACCTCCCCGATCCACTGCCCGAGTTACCGGTCCTGGACCTGCCCCAGGCGGACGAGGAAGATATCCTGCCGCACACCTACGCCCACGTCACCATCTTGCCCCTAGACGTCTACACGCATCCGATGCAAGCGGCGATGGGGTTCCCACCCGCCCGCACCATGCTCTCCGGCAACTGGTGGGTCAGCGTGGACGGCAAGGTAGAATTCGAAGGACAGGAATGGTACCAGATCAACGAAAATGAGTTCATCGTCGCCGAGGCGTTGTCGTTTGCCAGCCCATCTCGCTTCCGGGGCCTCTATCTCACCGAACAACCGGCCCATCCCTTCGCCTGGATCAACCGGTGGAACGTGCAACCGTCCATCCTGCCGCAGGGCGCCTTGAACGAAACGGTGAACCCCCTCCACCGGTATCAGACGGTCACCCTCTTCGCCGAGGAAAAACGGGGGGATGAAATCTGGTACCTCATCGGGCAGGATCAGTGGATCGAGCAATCGAACGTCTCGCGCGTCGACGTGAACCCACCTCCAGCGGAGGTGGAGCCGGGGGGCAAGTGGATCGAGGTCGACCTGTTCGAGCAGACCATCGCCGCTTACGAAGGAGAGCGTATGGTCTACGCGACCCTCATTTCCAGCGGGCGGACGGCGACATCCACGCCACCGGGCATCTACCGGCTGTGGGCCAAGATTCGCGAGGGCAAAATGAGCAATCCCGACGTCCAAGACGGCAGCCCGGCCTGGTACCACATCGAAGACGTCCCCTGGTCGCTCTACTTCCACGGGGGCTACTCCATTCACGCCGCCTTCTGGCACAACGCCTTTGGGTTCCAACGCAGCTACGGTTGCGTCAACCTGGCTCCCCAGGACGCCAAATGGTTCTTCGATTGGTCCGATCCATTCGCCCCCGAGGGATTGGAACGTCTCTACATCGGAGAGGGCTCGCCCAACACGTGGGTCTGGGTCCATTTCTCGTCACCTTTCGAGGAAACAGAGGAAGTAGAAGAACAAAACTAATATGCATCGATCCTCATTCTTACGCCATTCTCTACGCATGCTGCGAAACAGAACGTTTCTCAAATCGACCGGGGCAGCGCGTCGCGCCCTGGTCTTGGCTTTGTTGGGCACGCTGGGTATGCTGGGCATCTCGTTCACCGCCTGCAATAGCAGCTCATTCCGTGAGACCACGCCCACCCCCACGCGCACACCACGCCATACCCCCACCC
>DSAR01000552.1 GCA_011046405.1 Chloroflexota bacterium
CCCGAAAGGGATAGAGAGTGGATGTCGTTTTCCGAGTGGTAGAGCAGCGTGGGATGAGGGTGGAAGCGGAACGTTCCACCCTCATCCTTTTCCCCCTCCATCAAATCCCGACGCTCCAGGGCAACACGCACCAGCCGCCCCGAACGGCTCGCGACGTAGAGTTGATCCCATTCGCCCGGCGCAGCCAGTTGGTGCACCGGCACAGCCGCGCCCTCCGGGTAGGATAGCAGCCGCCGGCCGGTCACGTCGAATATGGACACGCCTTGCTCACTGCCCACAGCGGCGAGCTGCCCGTCGTCGGACAAGGCTGCTGCATAGGCCGGATAGTGGACATTGATCCACCGAATAGGTTCCAGGCGTCCGCTCATCTCATTCCCGCACCCCCGCGGCACGTTCCAACAGGCGGTTGATCTCGTTTTGCAGGATCAGATGCATCACGGTGCCCATATCCCGCACACGGGGGGCGGGGCTACGCTTGAATCCGGCCACCTTGTCGCTGAGGAACGGCTGCAGGTAGCGCTCCGCACGGCGGCGGGCATTCAACGCCTCGCGTCGCTGAAGATTTGACTCGTCTTCGTCAGCCGGTCCCACCGCCTCCGCGACCTGGCGAACTCCTTGACTGACGTCGCGCACTGAAACGGTGAACGGATTCTCGATGTGCCCCAGGGAAACCCCCATCCGTTTCAGATGTTCGACCAATTGAGCCACCATCTGATCCGGCACGCCGGGTTTTTGCGTCACTTTGAGCACAAAGTTCTGGAGCGCATTCAGGTACAGGCGCGCCAGTTGTTCGTCGGCCGTCACAGCGTCGAAACGGGGGTCGAGCTCCCTCACCAAGCGGCTCTCGCTGAGCGGGAGGCGGCGTACGTTGCCATTCCGCTCCAGGTTCAGGAATATCTCGGTGCTCTCCTGCCCGGTCTCGTCATTCCAGAACGTCCCTTCCTGGATCAAGCCATAGGCGCAGGCCATCGTAAAGATGTTCAGCTTCGCCTCGTCGCCCATAGCGACGACCAGTTCCGGCGACAAGGGCCGTTGGCGATTGTCCGGCTCGCCGAGGGTCTCGATCCGCCCCTCATAGTCGGTCGTGCTCTGCTCCTCAGGAAAGAGGTGCAAGCTCTCGCGGCCCTTGTAAAGCTTGGCTCGATAATCCGGCTCACAAGCGGTGAATTGATCCACTGCATTCAGGCGAGCGCCCCGGGCGATCTCTAGCACAGTGCAGGCGACTTGACTCTCGGCAGACACGTCTATATTCATCCCTTGGTCACGCAGCGTGCTGCGGGCGTCCTCTAGGAAACGGCGGGCCTCGTCGGAGGCGTGGGTCAGGTTGAAGGATGCGTACCGTTCGTGGAACATAGTTTTTCCATTAGCAGCCGGGTGATAGCGCAGGAAAGGCTCGTTGACCTGCCCGGCGACGTTGACGAAACTGGCCGGAGAGGTGAACTCGGCTGCCACCCGATCGGCGACGTTGACGCTCTCTCGAACCACCTGAAAGAGCTGCTTGGCCCCGCTGAAAAAGCCCTGGGCAATCTTTTCCGCCCCCTTGGCCTCCTCGGTCCACATCGTGACCAGTTTGTAGCCCAGCGGCTCGGTCTCCTCGACCCGTTCCCACGTCATCCCGGTCTCGCCGCGCACCTGGCCCAGCACCCGCGTCCCCACCATGCCAGAATGTTCGGGCAGCCGGTAGAGCTGATCCTCGAATTCCGGGTTGGTCAGATAACGCCGCACCTTGACCTGTTTCTTGTCGGCGCGGTTCTTTTCGTGGGTGCGCTCCCAGCGAGCCAGCAGTTTGTCCACTTCCTGCCAGGTAGCCTGCCAGTTCTCTAGCTCTAGCGCGGCGTGGTCTAGGACGCTTGGGTTTTTATCCTGGTCATAATCGGCGGCGCCCAAGGCGTCGAGCACGTCTATGACCACCCGGTAGATACGCTGATGCAGGAGCATCTCCATCTTGTCGTAGAACAGGCCGATGTAGGCGTCTTGCGCCTTGCGAGCGTCGGGTTTCCCAATCAGCGCAAAAGTCTTGCTGTCCTTGGTGTCGTACATCCAGGTGATGGCGTTACGCAGTTCCTCGCTCGTCTGGCGGATGCGGGCGTCCAGGTCGATTTGTCCGTATTCACCCTTCAAGATCTCTTTGAAACGCACCAGCTTGTCCTTGAGTGTGGCGACCATCGCACGGGTAAAGACGAGACGTGCCGGCGCCAGCATTTTGGCGCGCGGATCGCGCCGGTTGAGGGCGTCCAACAGCGCGGCATCCAGCGCCTCGGAGAAACGCAGGCGAAGCGCCTCGCGGTAGCGGCCCAGGATCTTGTCCCACTCTCCGCCCAGACGGGCCTCCTCGTCGTCGGGATCAATCCGCGGCCCCAGGCAGTCGTCCATGAACTGCTCGCTCAAATTGAGCAGCCGGGTGTACCCGGCATCATAATCCTCGCGCTTGTACTCCCCCTCCTTGGTGGGAATTAGGTTGCTGGACAGGTAAGAGAGCCACCCTTCCAGGTCCTGATAGTCCTCGGTGTAGGCGCTCTCGGAGAGAGAAATGAGGTTGAACAAGCCGGGCCAACTCGCGTCAGGCGTCTCTGGGTCCATACGGCGGGTGACGGCAATCGCTTTTTGGATCACGCCGGGATTGACGCGCCCGCGTACCGTGTTTTCGTAGAATACCTGCTCAGTTTCTTTGAGCGCGTCCTGTTCCACCAGGGCGCGGGTCTTTTTGTCTGCAATGGGGAGGAACTGCCGCGCTACCATCTCCCGCAAGAAGCGGTAGCTAAAGCTCTCGATCACGTCGTCGGCCGGAAAGATGTAGGTCATCACATTGAAACTGCTGTACTGCCAGCCCTCTTCCTTGTCATAATGCTGCCCGGCATTCGCCCGGTTGGTGGCGACGGTGTCTCCCAGGCTGCCATCCACGTGCGCCATGATGAAATCAGAGATGACCGGAAAGACGCCCCGCATCGGATCCCCGCCCAGGTCGGCGTCGCCGATGGTGCTGGGACTGGCGGTGTCCACCAGGTAGACGTGATCCAAGGGCTGATTCGTGCTCCAGGTGATGGAGCGGATGTCCGTATCGTAGCGGATCATGTAGGGCAGCGATGCGCTGTGCGTGCGGATAAAACGATCCAATTCCCGCAGGGCAGCGTAAGAGTTCGGTTTCAGGTTGGTTGGGTCGTTCATCCTGGTGGTGTAGGCGCTGAAAGCGTCGGGCAGGACGATGATGGCCGACACGTCTATAGACTGCCACTTGCTGTTCGACTGAACGGCGTGACGCACCAGGTTGGCGATATCTACGACGAAGCCAGACCCCGTGCCGCCAGCCACCGATCCGACGATAAAGACGAGCCGTTTGCTCTGTTCGACTTTGACACTGTCTACCGGCCGTTCCTCCTCCGGCTCGCCATAGACGCGGGTGACCGCCTCGACGATGGATGACGAGATGGGGTTATCCCACCTCTGAAAAACCGCCACTCGACCGACCGGCCGGCGCTGCTGCGCCCCGCCTCGGATGTCCCGTTCGGAGGGACCTAACATACGGTCTAGCTTTTCTTTTTCCAGCCAATACATAAAGGCCGAGGTCCGCCCCTGGGCAATGTCGGCAAAGACCGTGTCCATCGTCACACCTGGTTTGCTGACCACGTGCCGAAACTCGGGTTCGCGCTTCCGTTCATCGTATTGAGGATTGAGACGGGTGCCGGCAAAACTGTCTCCCTCCCGCAAGTCATCAGTGTCCAGGGAAAGCAGCACCACGTTGTCAGGCACCTGTCCATACGTCTCTTCCAGTCGTTCCTTTAATATGGTGAGGGCGGCTTTGCCCGAACCGCCAACGCCGATAGCCAGTACTCGTTTGGGCATTGGAAATCTCCTTTCATTTGAACGTGTTTGTTGTGGCTGGAACTGCTCTTTCAGCACCTAAGTTTAGACCGGTCCAGGCCAATTCGCAAGCTGATATCTGTATGGCTGGTATTGACTGTGTATTGAGCCTTGTCGCTAAAGGTGCCTTTGCGGATCCCTTTTTCGGCATCCAACAGCACCACCTGCTCCCCTTGTTTTTCCACGACGAACTCGACCGGCTTCAAGTCCTTGACGTAGATGTGGGCTTTTTTCTGGTCGCCGCCGATGGTGACCTTGTTCTTACGTCGGTTCAACCCGACCTGACGTACAGAAATTGGGACAGCCCGCCGCTCGCCGGCTCGACAGACCAACACGAAAGCTTCGGGCGGCGGATTGATCTTGACGTTGATCCAGGGGATGAGCCAGAGAACGAGAAATGCTAACAGGCCCAATCCTAACGCACCGATCAAGATCCAGAACCAGATGGGAGGTGGACAGCCGTTGAACATGGCGATACCCGGTTGGTCTTTACATTGATCTACCAGATCGTCCCAACCGTCGCCATCGCTGTCGGGAATGGGTGTTGGAGGCGGAGGCGGAGCAGGTGTGGCCGTCGGAGTCGGCGTTGGCGTACAGGTCGGCGCGAGCGCTTGCACCGCTACCACACGCTCGGAGGGCGGGAGTGTCGATCCATCGGGCGACTGCGCCACCAGGCGGGCGCGAAAGGTCGCGTCAACCATCGTCGAGCAGGCAGCCCCAGATAACAGTGAAGCGCACAGCGCTGATACGTCGCCGGAGAAAGCGTCTTCGCCGCTGCGTGCTAATTCCACGTCTGCGCCGCCGCCAAAGATGCGCAGACGGGCAGTGTTCATATCAGCGGTATCGCTATCACCCAATGTAACAGTCACGGGAACAGACTGACCAACCTCGCAAACTAATGGAGACGGTTCCACCGTCTGAATGTAGACCCCACGTCCAACGTCCACCAACAGCTTGGCGATGGTCACTGGGATGCGTTCGCCCTCCTTGTCGTTGGCCTGACCGGCCTTCAAGGTGAAAGCATACCGCCCGCTCTCTGTCAGCGCCTGGGGGTAAGAGCTATAGTCATACTCGATTTGGTAGACCCCGCTGCCATCGGGATGGACAACAGGGATGCGCAGCTCGGCCTCGCTGCCGTCAGGGTGGGTGACCATCCCATAGATGGGCTGAGGGTCAGTAATCACGCTGTCGTCCTTGTTACTGAGCAAGGTGAAACGGATGACCAGTTCTCTGCTAGGTGAATGGCGGTCAATTGCGAGATAGACGTTGGTCACGTCCGTAAGGCCTACCTCTGGCGCTTCAAAGTTGAAGCGATAAGCCCCCTGCCGATCGAGGAAGATATATACCGGAACATCAGTTTCAATCGTCCAGACGTCTTCCACTAACACGCCAATTCGGCGGGGGCCTATGGAGACGACCTCAGCGAGATTGTCCGGGTCATCAAAGCGACTAACGTCCTGGTCGGTATCCAGAACCTCGATACCAAAAGGGTCTTTGATAATCACCTCACCGCGCTCCATATCCCGTTCATGCACAATGGTGACGATCAAGCGTTGGACGTAGCGGCTGACAAACACGTCAACTGGTTTCCCTGGAACGACCAGGAACCTCTCTGATGGAACAGTACTATGCAACTGGGCGATAATTTGGTTGTAGATGTTTTCGATTTGTTCGGCATCCTCAACCTGATAAGTGAACAGATGTGTATGCCGGGTCTGCAATTGCCGCCAGAATGTGATGTACGCCTGGTACTCGGGCGAGCTGCCCCCTACTCTGTTTTGCAGCAGCATTACAAATAGCGGAATATCTGGGTTTTCACTCACAAGTTGCTCAATGTCTGCCTGGCTCTGCCCGGCAGGTGGATCTGGCACGCCATCGGTGAGCAGCACGACAGCCGGCAGACTGCCTGGTTTGCGGTTGGGCGAGGTCCGCAATTCCTGATAAGCCATTTCCAGAGCGTGGATGATGTGTGTGCCTCCGGCATTCTCAGGATCGGAGATAGTGCGTGCTAGAGAGCCGCGTACTGATTGGGTCAACGGTTGAAGGGGAGCGATCAATTCAGGCGCCCCCCCCATACTAATCACACTAGCTTGGTAATCGTTTTCGTTCGGCTCACCGAATCCCAGTCGAGCGATGAAGATATGAGCCCCGATAATGCGCAGCAGATCGGGATCATTGCCATTGGGGCCATACATACTGCCCGAGTTGTCAATCACGATTGCCATATCTATAGGGCGATTCGCCTCCATCATCTGAGCTTGAGCATACTGACCAGGTATACCCCAAAGGCTTTGAAATACCAGCAGAAGAGTTATGATAAGCGTTCTCTTGGACATGTATCGACTCATAGTAAAACCTCCACTATGCTAAATTTGCTCAGTCTACACTCGTTGTATTGAATGCAGTGGTTTTCTGTCGAAACCACTCATCAATCAACTCCCGCTTGAACCGCCACGTATGTCCCACTTTCACTGCCGGAATCTCGCCCGTCTGCGCCAACTTGTAGATCGTCGCCTCGGCCAAGCGCAGATACTCGGCCACCTCTTGAGTGGTCATAATCTCCGGCTCTGCCGTCGCTGCTTTCTCCATCACATCCATTCTAATCCCCCTTATTTATTCCCTGTCTCCGCTTGAAGCCGCCGACAGATCATCTCTGCAATACAAACCGAGCTACTTCTGTCGCTACCCAAAACACTGACGTGCATCCCCATCCTATCCAACCCCATCTAGCCTCAATCTTCATACTTTACCACAAAACTCTATGAATTGCAAGTGAAAAACGCACTTTTTTGTTTACAATTCATTTACGATTTTGGCCAATTTCGTTATCATTTTGTAAACATTCTGGTCGCTGAGCCTTAACTCGGTATCTGCTTCGAAAATAAACTGTCTCAAACAGCGGCTGGTTGCATCTCGACGATGACGGAACCACCCGTCAGCTTTTCGAGTCGCCGGATGAGATAATTGACCTTGGTTTCTTTCTTGCGCTGATCAAAGTAGTCGCCTGTCCTCATAGATGATTTTCCAGCATTGTAGTGCGTCATTTGAATTGCGCAGAGGATGAAGGAGCATCCAGGTGATAGGTGAAGAGCAATCGCCACGGCTTCCCCTCATCCATAGGGACACGGATGTCC
>DSAR01000582.1 GCA_011046405.1 Chloroflexota bacterium
GGCCAGGGAGACGCGGGACGGCGCGGCGGTGTTGGGGCGGGTGGACCACGTGTGGGCGGTGACGCCGGATTACGAGGGCGTCGAGGGACGATACGCCGTCGAGTTGGAGAAGACGAGCACTTGCGTCGATGGAGCGTGCCAGGCGACCTCGTACACCTACGACCGGTACGGCAACGTCGAGACGGCGTTGAATCACGGCGACACCGAGACGGCCGGGGACGAGCGACTGACGACGCGGGGCTACCTCTACAACACCGAGGCCTGGATCGTCGACCGGCCGGCGTGGGAGCGGCTGTACGAGGGCAGCGAGGCCACGCCGCCGGGGACCGAGGCGGCGATGAGGGCCTGGGGCTACGATGGCCACTTCGACCTGCAGACCCCACCGACGGTGGGAGAGATGACGCACGAGGTAGTCTACCACACCATCACCGCCGACCTGCTCGACCCGGCCCACTATTACGCCGCCCGCTACGGGTACGACGCCTGGGGCAACGGGACGGCCGTGAAAGACACGCTGGGCCGCGTCGCCACGAGCACCTACGACGACGTGTACCACCAGTTCCCCGTCCGCGCCTGCCAGGCGGTGGGCACCGAAGTGGCCCAGTGCAGCCACAGCCGGTACTACGGCGTGCATCGGACGATGCACGATCCGGGCGCGCGCTTCGGCGCGGTCTACGCCGAGTGGGGGCCCAACGGCGAGCAGACGGCGACCTATTACCGCTACGACCCCTTCGGCCGGCTGAAAGCCGTGGCCCGGCCCGGCGATAACCTGAACATGCCCACCGTGGCCTACGATTACGCCCTGGAGACGGAGCGGATCTTCCACACCGGGTTCGAGGACGTGTGCCCGCAGGGGCGGCTCACGGGGGACAATGGCGCGTGGTGGACCTTTGCCGCCAATATCGCGTGCCGGCAGGGAGACGCCTACGCGGGGAATTGGGCGATGGGCCTCTATGGTCCTGGGTGGAAGGAATCGGCCGGCGCCGCTGTCCTGAACGCTGCCATCGCGTTCCAACCGAATCACTCGTATCGGCTGCGCATGGCGTTGAAGGGGAAAGGCGTCCTGAACGTCAACCTGAACTTCGGCGGTCAGCGATGGCTGGGGGCGTTTTCTGCATCGCTCCGGGACCGCTGGCAGTTGTTCGAGGGGATGTTTATGCCGAATCATCGGAACGGCCAGCTGCACCTGTGGGCCCAGTTGCCCTTGAACAACGTCAGCGCCCTGGTGGACGAGATCACCATCGACCGGGTGAGCGGGCTGCGGGTGACCGAGACCCGGCGGGAGGAGAGCGGCTGCGCCGACTGCGTGCACCGGACCGAGTACCTGTACGACGGGCTGGGCCGGGCCGTCCAGGTGCAGGCCGAGACGGCTGAGGGCTGGCGGGTGACGGAGCGGGACTTCGACGGGCTGGGCCGGGTGGTGCGGGAATACCTGCCCCATCTGGCGGGAACGGCCGGCCCCGCGCCCTACGCCGAGAACCGGTACGACAAGCTGGGCCGCGTGACCCAGGTGACCTACCCCGACGGCGCCCGGATGCGCACCTACTACCGGGCCCGGCAGACGGCCGTCGTCGACGCCAACGATCACGCCCGGATCCAGACCCAGGACGCCTACGGCCAGCTGGTCGCGGTGCAGGAATTCACGGGCGTCTACCCCGGCGGCCCGGCCTGGGACGCCGCGCCCTACGCCACCACGCGCTACGCGTACGACGTGCTGGGGAACCTGACGACGGTGACCGATACCCTGGGCCACGTCACCCGCATGACCTACGACACCCTGGGGCGCAAGACGGCGATGGACGACGTCGACATGGGGCATTGGACCTACGAGTACGACGAAGTGGGCCGCCTGATCGCCCAGACCGACGCCCTGGCCCGGACGTTGACCTTCGATTACGACGAATTGGACCGGCTGGTGCGCAAGTCGGCCGGCGAGGACGTCCTGGCCGTCTACCACTACGACGACGCCGGCGCGATCCACGGTTACGGCCGCGGGCGCCGGACGGCCGTCGACTATCCCGGCGGCTCGGTCGATTACGCCTACGACGAGCGGGGGCGGGTGACGCGGGAGGTGCGCGCCTTCCACGGTCTGGAGACCTACACCACTACCTACACCTACGACACGCTGGACCGGGTGGCGACCATGACCTACCCCGACGGCGAGGTGGTGACCCAGACCTACGACGAGGGCGGCATGCCGGATGGATTGATCAGTTCGGCCGGCGAGACCCTGGTGCACGGGACGATCTACAACCCGGCCGGGCAGATCACCGAGCTGCGGTTTGGCAACGGGCTGGCGACGACTTACGCCTACGACGCGCTCAACCTGCGGCTGCAGTCCCTGAAGACCGGCGACCCGTTGTACCCGGATAGCCGCGAGTCGTTGGCCTACACGTACGACCCGGTCGGCAACGTGACGCGGATCGAGGACCACCGGGTGATCGGGAGCGTGGCCCAGGTGCAGACCTTCCAATACGACGACCTGGACCGCCTGGTCCACGCCGAGGCGAACGGTTTCGGGCACGTCGCCGGTTACACGCACGCCTACGGGTACGACGCGGTGGGCAACATCGTCCATTTCGCCGGGGCGAGCTACCGGTACGAGGACCCGGCCCACGTCCACGCCGTGACGGTGGTCGAGCGCGCCGGCGGCGTCGAGCGCTACGGGTACGACGCCAATGGGAACATGACCCTGCGGGTGGAGATCAGCGGCACCCGGACCATCACCTACGAGCAGGCCTTCGACGTGGAGAACCGGTTGGTGGCCGTGACCGACACCGTGAGCGGCGCGGTGACCCGCTTCGGCTACGACGGCGACGGCGCCCGGGTGTGGAAGTCTGACGACGCGGGCACGACGCTGTACGTGGGGGAGTATTACGAGGAGGAGATCCTGGGGCCATTCACCGACGCCGGCGGGACGGTAAAGCCGGAATCGGCCCAGAGGATGGCAGAAAAACCACCGGAGGGGAGCGAAAGGGATAGGTACCAGATTAGGCCGATGGCCGGCCCCGTACAGGTGTGGGCGGATGAGTTTACGTCGGGGATCAGCAATGGGTGGGATCACGTATCTGACAATAGTGTAGACATTAGTTGGAGCTATTATAGCGATTACCTGCAACTGTCTCAACGAGAGGGGATGGAGTCGAGACGCTACGCCATCGTTGGTCGCAACGATGCTTTCGACGGCATCGTCGATAAGAGCAAATATTATGTCGAGATCCGCTTCCGATATGATAATCTAACCGGTTACGGGACAGCGATTGGGGTCGGCAGCGGGACGTTCTCGACGAATTGGTGGGGAGGAGACGCAGCGCCTGGCGCAAGCAACGTGCTCGGAACACACGTGAACAGTAGTTCTGATCTCACAATCAAACCTTTCAACGACGCTGCCGGGGAGATAAGGTTTGAGGGCGATGCCCGCACAGCGTGGCACACCGCTCGCTTGCTGGTCGCTGACGGTCAGTATCTGCTGCGAATAATGGATGCAAGCGGAAACGAGGAAGCCCGCCGGAGCGGCCTGGTCCCCGCGGGCGTGGAGCCCAATTGCATCTGGCTGGGCAATCCCACCCAAACGCCGCACGTTGGCACCTGGCCCGATATGTACGTCGACTACGTCCGCGTGGGCATCCCGGAGACGAACCCGCCCGCCGATTGGCGGAATATGGCACCGAGCGGTTGGAGCACCGAGACACCGGCCGATTTCTCGATCGAGATCCGGGATACGGAGTCGGGCCTCAACGTGCACAGCGCCGAGTACAGATTGTTTGAGAATGGAGTGTGGGGCGCCTGGACTTCCACGGGGGTTTCGTGTACTGGCCTGGATGGAACCCGGACCTACCAGACGTTGACGGCGCAAGATGTTCCCATACAGGATGCTACCAGGATTCAATTTAGAATACGGGATATGGCAGGGAACACAGGAGAAAGCACGGCATATGCTATCGACCTGGATACATCTCCGCCCCAGTACGGCAGCTTTGCGCCGACAGATTGGGTGAGAGACACCTCGCCCGATCTCCAAATCGAGGTCACGGAACCGGCCGGCACTGCGTTGCACCCCAGTTCAGGGATAGACGGCGCCACGGCCCGGTACCGGGTCAGACCATCCGGCCAGTCAAGTTGGTC
Organism: Chloroflexota bacterium; assembly: GCA_011046405.1. GTDB lineage: Bacteria > Chloroflexota > Anaerolineae > B4-G1 > B4-G1 > DSAR01. The sequence continues at coordinate 4,126 of DSAR01000582.1, forward strand.
GGGCTGGCAAACGGACGGCATCTCCTACTCGGGAACGAGCGACGCTGGCACGATCCACGTTTCAGGAGCCAACCTGGCCGAGGGGGACGATAACCGGGTCCAGTTCTCCATACGCGATGTGGCGGGGTGGGAGAGCATCAGCGACGAAAAAACCGTCAAGATCGACGCCACGCCGCCCGTGCCGGGGAATCTGAGAATCAACGGTGGCGCAGCGTGGACCAATGAACCCAACGTCCTCCTCTCGGTCGCTGCAACCGACCCGGCGCCCGGTTCCGGTGTGGCGGATATGCGCTTCTGCAACGAGAACACGACCTGTTTCGCCGGCGATGATGGCTGGCTGCCGTTTGCTCCAACTGCCTCCTGGGAACTCGACGGACAGGAGGAAGGTCTGAAACGGGTCTATGCCCAGTTCCGCGATGGGGCAGGTAACGTGAGTGAAGACCCAATTCTTGCTTACATTGGATTGGACACGATGCCCCCGACCAACACGAGCGTGCGCATCGACGAAGGTCTGTGGGTAACTTCCCAACGGGCGGTCACGCTGACCCTCTCCGGCCACGACCCGGCGCCCAGTTCCGGCATCGGTTTGCGGATCCGCAACCAGGGTGAAAACTGGCAAACGGTTTCTTACAATGGAATCGAGACCCGGATTCCCTGGACCTTGCCCGACGCCGAAGGCGAGTGCGTCGTCGAGGCCGAGTTCAGCGATGGGGCCGGCAACACGGTCGTCGAGAGCGACAGTATCGTGCTGGACCGCACGCCGCCGGACCTGGCGTTGCGCCAGCCGGTCGATAGCGCCGAGATCCGTGCAGAACCCCTGACCGTCCGGGGCGCCAGCGAGGTATCGGCCACCGTCGAGGTAGGCCTGGCGCGGGGCACTGGAGCACGCACGATCAACAAACTGGAGACTGAGCACTTCACCTTTACGCTGATGCACCATGACCTGGCGCTGGGCTGGGACACCCTCGTCGTCACCGCGACTGACGGCGCCCTGAACACCACCGTCGTCACCCGCGCTATCTTTTACGACAACGTCGGTCCCCGGATTGAGAACCTGGCCCCGACCGGTGCGGTCGAGGCCGTGCGGCCCACCATCTCGGCCTCCTTCGTCGCCACCACCACCGTCGTCGACCCTGCAACAGCGCACATCTACTTCGGCGGGACCGACGTCACGACACGCAGCACCGTCACCGCCGATGGCTTCTCCTTCGTGCCCGATGCCGATTTGCAGGAACGGGCTGCCCCATACGCAGTGGCAGCCGGGGTCTGCGACGTCATCGGCAACTGCACCGACGCCCGCTGGAATTTCCGGGTCGACCGCAGCACGTACGTGACTATCACCCATCCGACGACCCAGTTCAACCGGCGGCAGACCGACGTGCTGGGACGGGCGGAACCGGGCGCTGGGGTGATCCTGCAGGTGAACGCCCAGGTCGTGGGCGCCGTCCAGGCCGACGCCGACGGCCGGTGGGCGTTCCCGGCCGTGACGCTGGACGTGGGGCCCAACGAACTGCAGGCGACCGGCGTCGACAGCCTGGGCCACGAGGCGCAGGATCGTCGCACGGTGACGGTGAACCTGGACGGACCCTGGGCCCAGGTCGAGGCTCACCCGCCTACCTTCAGCCCGGCAGGCGCTATCCGCTTCACCACCTTCGACGTGACCGCCACCGCGCCCCTGACCGGCGACCTGGCGGCGTGGCGCTTCACCATCACCGGGGCCGGGGAGACGATCAGCGACGTGGTGGGCGCCGGCGCGCCCCAGGCGACCCTGGTGTGGCACGGGCGGGACGCGGCCGGCGACCCCCGACCCGAGGGCGTTTACGACTACCAGATCGTCGTCACGGCGACCAACGGGCAGGCCTACGGCTCACCGGTGCAGCAGGTGCGGATCGACAACACCCCGCCCGCCGCCCCCATCATCACTGTGCCGCCCACAGCCATCGAGACGGGAGAGGGGCTGGTGTGGATGGCGGGGAGCGCCGAGTCGGACACCTTCATCACGTTGTACAACGATGGGGTTTTCACCACCACGCTGGCGCATCCCACCGACGAGACCGGGTACTGGGGCGGCTACTGCCCGCTCCACGACCGGGTCAACCGGATCGTGGCGGTCGCCAACGACACCACCGGCATCCCCAGCCCGCCCTCCAACGAGGTGGTGATCACCCACGTGGTGCGACCGCCGCTGTACGAGATCGGGACGGAACCGGCGACGACGGCGGCCAACGAGCCGGTGACCCTGTGGGCGCTGGTGCGGGGCGAAGAGCACCCGGATGGCGCACCGACGACGGCTGCCTGGGCCTACCCGCCGTTAGGCGGGGCGGTCGAGTTGACGCGCACTAACGTCATACCAGAGGAACGTTTGGAACGATGGACAGGGGTGTGGGACGTGCCCGATACAGACTCGTCTGACGAGATGGTCATCCTGTTCTATGCAGTGGACGAGGACAACCAACTGGGAGACGGGAAAATCGGGATCGCCATCCGCAACACGCCGCCGGCGCCGGAGATCGTCAGCCCGCGGCAGCGGGTCTTCACCACGTCGCTGCTGTACCTGGCGGGCCGGGTGCGCAGCCACGAACCGCTGACGGTGAGCGTGTATCACCAGGGGGTCCGACTGGGCGCGGCGCGCTCGGTGGGCTTCCGGGGGCAGGATAACTGGGGCACGGCCGTCGACCTGGCTACCGAGGGCCACTACCGGCTGGCGCCCATCGCCGAGAGCGACTTCGGTTTGACCTCGGCGTGGGGCGAGGAGGAAGTCTACGTCTACGACCGTTACCCACCGACGGTGACGGTGGCGCCATTGCCGGGCATCACCAACGCCGAGACCCTCCCGCTGGCCTGGCAGGGAGACGAC
>DSAR01000583.1 GCA_011046405.1 Chloroflexota bacterium
AAATCGCAAGCGCAAACCGCTTAAAATGGCTGAGAACGTCCTCAGGCGAACTCAAGGAAAACGAAGCTGGGGTTGATGCATGTGGCAAACTGCGCAGCGGGCAATCTCGTGCGTCTAAGCCCCCTTGGATCCGCTTCGTTTTCCCTTGGTCGTACATAAGTTGTCAAATCTGAAAATCCCTATATAATGTCTTTTTAAGAGTTTCGTGATCATCTTTTGGTTGGATATTTTTGTATATAAGGGATTTGGGCTGATTGACTGACAAATCTTTTTGGAACTACAGATGGCACTCCCATGGAGCGGACGCAGATTCACACAGATAGAAGCTGATTTTCATTGGAAAATAAGAAAAATCTATGTTCATTTGCGTTGATTTTGACCATCTGTTAGTTTTGTCAGTCGACCAGGGGATTTGGGTGTATTTGTGAGCGTTCAGGGTGGGGTTAGATCCAATACCGTTTAGTTAAGCGCTGTGGGCGGATTGCTAATCCGCCTTACACTGCTGTAAAGTGCTTAATTAAACCGTATTGGGGTTAGATCAGAAATCAGGTTTTTGCCATTTCTTGGGTGAAATAGATCTCTGGCGAGTTTCTTTTTCCGATCTGCCATCATTTTTTTGGAAGAACCTGTTTTATATACCCCTTGGTGAATGTTCCATTTACCTGCCCGACCAGGCCCTTCTGCAAATGGGGGATAAATGCGCCGTTGTTTTCGAGTATTGGTTGTAGACGATCACCCGGATGTATTAGCTATTTTGAAGGCCATGTTGGTGAAAGAGGGATTTGAGGTCGTGGTTGCGCCGGATGCCCTTTCCGGGATACGATTGGCTTACGAGAAACATCCCGATGCCATTCTATTAGACGTGATGTTGCCGGATTTAGATGGTTTCGAGGCGTGTCGTCGATTACGCGATATGACGGAGGCGCCCATCATTTTTGTCACTGCCAAAGGCACCATCGAGGACATTGTCAAAGGGCTTTCACTGGGGGCGGATGATTATGTCGTCAAGCCATTCGAACGAACAGAATTGCTGAGCCGTCTCTCTGCTTGCCTCCGCCGGGCACATGAGCAATCGGGAGAAGGGAGCGATTTGATTTTTCCGGCCACCTCGATCATGTTAGATTCCGATCGACACGAACTTCTGATTGAAAATCGGACAGTTTATCTCACGCCCAGAGAATTTGAAGTGCTCCGCCTGATGGTTCGGCATACCGGTAAAGTGTTGAGTGCTGATGCGATCTTGACCCGGGTATGGGGGCCGGAATGGATCGGCGAACCAGACCTGATCAAACAATATATCTACCGGTTGCGGCAGAAAATCGAGCCAGACCCTGCTTCTCCGCAGTATCTTCACACAGTCCGTGGCGGCGGGTATTATTTCGATGCAGAGGATTTACGCTAAACCTTCTGTGCAGATTGAGTTAGAGGAGGAAGGCATGAATGAGAAGATTTTGGTGATAGACGATGACTCTGAGTTGCTCACTCTTCTAAAGCTGGGATTGGAACGGGATGGCTTTAAAGTCCTTACCGCCGAGAATGGTAAAGATGGCCTGCGTCAAGCTTATGACACTCGGCCCGACGTGATCATCCTCGATATTATGATGCCCGGGATGGATGGTTGGGTCACGTGTCAACGGCTTCGAACGATGTGCAATACGCCGATCATTATGCTTACCGCAAAGACAGGTCAACCGGATGTGCTGCGAGGGCTTTCTCTGGGAGCCGACGATTACCTGACCAAACCTTGTTGTTTTGACGAGTTGAAGGCGCGTATTCGGACAGTACTGCGGCGCGTGCATTCGAGTGAACATGAGAGTTGGCGGACAGTTTACGATGATGGTACGTTGAGCGTCGACCTACAAAATGGGGTGGTGACTCGGCATGGGGAGGAAATTCATCTGACGCCCATCGAGTCTCGTTTGTTGATGTATCTGGTCAGCCAGAAGGACCGTGTTGTCCCCCATCAGGAATTGCTCGTCAGTATCTGGGGGCCTAAGTATGCAAAGGAAAAGAGCTACCTGAGCGTCTACGTTCGCTATCTACGGCGCAAGATCGAAGAAGACCCATCGAATCCCAAGTACATTTGCACGCGTTGGCGATTGGGATATTACTTTGCCGCTAATGGCGATTTTCAACCCACTGATTAACCCGATGTGGAGCAATAGAGCTTTCCGATTTGACAGTGATAGAAAACGGGTTATAATGACTGGCGATAACTGCTCAGCCTACGTGTGCAGTGCGGATCACAATCCGCGTTGATGGTGCAAGGGCCATCATAGTGACGTAAGCTAACACGTCGCCTGTAAACTGCCGGATTGTGATCCGGCGGGCACAAGGTGAGCAGTCACGACTGGCGTAAAACTGAATAGGGTTTGTTTCCAAACGGAGCGATCCGTTTTTGGACTGAACCTGAGTAACGTGTTGATCGGGACGAGTATCATTCGATCTGGTCTCCAGAGAGATGGAATCGTGGGCTGAGAGTTCCATCGGCTATAAGAAGAATGAGAAAACCACCCGAGAGCGAGTTCCTCAAATCAACCTGTAGCGTGGTTTTTTGAGAGTGCTATCGGGCCTAATAGAATCCTTGCGCAGCGAGCAAGAATTTGGCGGTCAAGGGTTCCTTTTTGGCTCTGGCTCTGCCAGGTTTGAGAGTATGGAACGCCGGCTAGGCTCGTTATCGCCTTAAGAGTGCGACGATAGAACATCACGGGTCGTCATCTAACCTGTCCGACAGGTTTCGAAGCTCTTCTGTTGTTGGCTTCACCCGTGTCAGGAAATCGTTCGAACTTGGGTGGAATCACGTGGGAACTCCCGCGCCCCAGGGTGCGGGAGTTTTTTGTTTTTATCTTTTGGAGGGAGAGGAGAAAAAATGTCTGAGAATAAGCACGAGGAAGATTATCTACATCGTTTGCGTCACTCTGCTTCGCACGTGATGGCGCACGCGGTACTGGAAAAGTTTCCGGAGGCGAAGTTTGCCATTGGCCCCCCCATCGAAAATGGGTTCTACTATGACTTCGAATTGCCTCGTCCGCTCACACCAGAGGATTTGGAGGCCATTGAGTCCCGTATGCAAGAGATCATCGCGGAGGGCTACGATTTCGTCTACGAAGAGATTGATGAAGCGGAAGCGCGCGCTCTCTTCCGGGATCAACCGTACAAGTTGGAGTTGATCGAGGATATTCTGGCGACCGGGACCGACGAATATGGTGAGCCGTTGGACGAAGCACCCGAGCTTTCGATCTATCGGAGCGGCTCGTTCGTCGATCTGTGCCGGGGGCCCCACGTGGAAAGCACCGATGAGATCCATCCCCAGGCGGTGAAGTTGCTCAACGTGGCCGGCGCCTACTGGCGCGGAGACGAGAGTCGCCCGATGCTCCAACGCATCTATGGCACAGCCTGGGAGACACCCAAAGCGCTGCGCCAGTACATGGCCTGGCGAGAGGAGGTCGAGAAGCGGGATCACCGCCGGCTCATCAAGGACCTGGATCTGGTCAGTTTCCATCAACAAGCCGGGGCCGGTTTGGCCTATTGGCATCCCAAGGGTGGTCAGATTCGCGTCCTGATCGAGGATTATTGGCGCCAGCGGCACTACGAAGGTGGGTATGAACTGGTCTTTACGCCGCACATCGGACGTGCGGAGTTGTGGGAGACGTCCGGACATCTCGACTTCTACGAGGAAGGGATGTATTCGCCGATGGACGTGGATGGACAGGATTATTACATCAAACCGATGAACTGTCCGTTTCACATCATGATCTACCAGACAAAATTGCGTTCGTATCGTGAGTTGCCCTTGCGTTGGGCCGAGCTCGGTACGGTTTATCGTTACGAGCGCAGCGGCACACTCCACGGCCTGCTGCGAGTGCGCGGCTTTACCCAGGATGACGCGCACATCTTCTGCACGCCGGAACAGATCGAGGATGAGATCCTGCGGGTGTTGGATTTCAGCCTGGATTTGTTGCGCGGCTTTGGCTTCGAGGAATTCAAGATCGAGTTGAGCGTGCGCGATCCCGAAGCGCCGGATAAGTACGCTGGTGGCGACGCCATGTGGCAGCAAGCCGAAAAATCGCTGCTCAAGGCGCTGGAGACCCGGGATTTGCCCTACGAACGGATGGAGGGCGAGGCCGTGTTCTACGGGCCCAAGATCGACATCAAGATCAAGGACGCCCTGGGGCGACTGTGGCAGTGCACGACCATCCAGTTTGATTTCAACGTGCCGGAACGCTTCGACTTGACCTACGTCGGGGAGGATGGCAAAGAACATCGACCTTATATGGTGCACCGGGCGTTGCTGGGCAGCCTGGAGCGTTTCTTTGGCGTTCTGGTCGAGCATTATGCGGGTGCCTTCCCCGTCTGGTTGGCGCCGGTGCAGGCTGTTCTGATCCCTATCGCCGACCGCCACGTCGATTATGCGCATACCGTCGCCGAGCAACTGCGGGCCGCTGGCGTGCGCGTCGAAGTGGACGATTCGAGCGACCGCATGCGGGCCAAGATCCGCAATGCTCAACTGCGGAAGATCCCCTACATGCTCGTCATCGGCGATCGAGAGGTAGAGGCGGAGACGGTCAATCTGCGGCGCCGTGACGAAGAGGTGCCAGGCGCCATGTCGGTCGATGCATTCATCACCCTGGTCCAAGAGGCGGTGGATGATCGGCGGGAGCTTTAGCGTCAGTTTTGACTGGGGCCGTTGAAATACGTGCCGTTTTGTAGCGGAGAGCTGGTGGACTGACACTTTTAACGAAATCGAACACGGATTGACACAGATAAACACAGATTCATCTTGTTTTTACCAGATCTGTGTGAATCTGTGAAAATCTGTGTCCAAACACTTTATGTGTTGGTTGTATCTTCTCAATAAGTTGGGGAGCTGTGGCCGGTCTCCCGACCGAGCCACAGCGGGAGCTTTAGCGTCAGTTTTGACTGGGGCCGTTGAAATACGTGCCGTTTTGTAGCGGAGAGCTGGTGGACTGACACTTTTAACGAAATCGAACACAGATTTTCACAGATAAACACAGATTCATCTTGTTTTTACCAGATCTGTGTGAATCTGTGAAAATCTGTGTCCAAACACTTTATGTGTTGGTTGAATGTTGAATTTGTCAGCCAACCAGAGCGGAGACTCAGATTCCCGAAGTCTTTTGCTAGCTGCTCAGGTGCGACGCACTTTTGTTCCACCCATCAGGTTGATCCAGTGGGCAACAGCGGTGGATGAATCGCCAAAATCGCGTGAACAAGTGCGTCGCACCTTGTGCTTGAGCCGTTACGTCTTTTGCATCTCTCTTTGACAACCTGCTGGCCTGCTGGGTTTCACTTGACACATTTAGGTGTTGAATTATAATATCGCAATACGATAACGAAAGCCGATATCATGCTTCGAGACATATTTTTGGGATTCATCAAAATTCACATTCTCCATCATGCCAGTGAAAAACCGGTTTATGGGATGTGGTTGATAGAAGAACTAGGCCGCCACGGTTATACTGTCAGTCCAGGCACGCTCTATCCCACACTTCACCGCCTGGAAAGGGCCGGTTACCTGGCAAGCGAGAAGCGAGTCGTCGAGGGCCGTCAGCGCCGCTATTACGTCATCACGGCAGATGGCGAGGCAGCTCTGGTCAAAGCCCGTACTCAACTGCTGGAACTGGTAAACGAGGTGCTAGAGAATCGGTAGAAAGTTCAAACGTAGGAGATTAAACAAAATGACGGAAAATAAAACAGAGACGGCGAAAAGCAGTGGCATACGCTCGTTGCCTCGCAACGTCTGGGCGGTGAGTTTGACCAGTTTCTTCATGGATATTTCCAGCGAGATGGTGATCAATCTGTTGCCACTCTTTCTGGTCAATGTCTTGGGCGTTAAGACCAACGTCATTGGCTTGATCGAGGGCGTTGCCGAGGCGACGGCCAGTTTGCTCAAAGTGTTTTCTGGTTGGCTCTCGGACAGGTTGCGGGCGCGCAAATGGCTGGCGGTGTCTGGATATGGCCTTGCAGCCCTGGCCAAGCCATTCTTTTATTTCGCCAACTCGTGGCCGGTCGTGGCCGGTGTGCGCTGGACCGACCGGGTGGGGAAAGGCATTCGCACGGCCCCTCGCGACGCGCTGGTGGCCGACTCTATCGACGAGCGTCATCGGGGGTTGGCCTTTGGCTTTCATCGCGCAGCCGATACGGGTGGAGCGGTAATCGGATTGCTCATCGCGCTGGGCGCGATCTGGTGGGCACAGAAAGATGCTGTAGATTTGACCCGCACGACGTTTCAGGCGGTGGTGTTGATCAGCCTGCTTCCAGCGTTCCTGGCGGTGCTATCGCTGGCTTTGGGTGCACAGGACGTGGCGGTGAAACAAATCCGGGAACGCCCGCGCATCTCGTTCCGCGGATTGGGCAAGCGTTTTCTCGTCTTTATGCTGATCGTCGGTCTTTTCGATCTTGGCAACTCATCCGACGCTTTCCTGATGTTGCGCGCCCAGGAACGGGGGTTGAGCGTGATTGGTGTGTTGGGTATGGCGATCACCTTCAACCTGGTCTATGCGCTGTTGAGCACGCCAGCCGGTTCCCTCTCGGATCGAATCGGGCGACGACGGTTGATCATCGGGGGGTGGCTGGTCTACGCAGCCATCTACCTGGGGTTTGGTTTGGCGAGGGTGGGCTGGCACGTGTGGGTCTTGTACACGATCTACGGCGTTTATTACGGCCTGGCTTACGGCACGAGTAAAGCGATGGTCGCCGATATCGTGCCCCAGGAACTGCACGGCACGGCCTACGGGACCTATAACGCGGTGCTCGGTATTTTAGATTTTCCCGCTTCGCTCATCGCCGGGTTGCTGTGGCAGGGTGTCGGGACGTGGGCTGGTTTTGGCCCCTCGGCCCCCTTCTTTTTCGGTGGCGCAATGGCCTTGATTGCGGCGCTGTTGATGGCCTTCGTGATGCGTGAGCCGTAACCTCGTGCCACCAATTTGACACCTTGCTGTAATTGTGTTATCATC
>DSAR01000585.1 GCA_011046405.1 Chloroflexota bacterium
GGCTGGGAGGGAGGCGGCTGGGGCGTCAGGGCGGCCCCGCAGTTTTCACAGAAGGCCTCACCGGGCAGGGTCGGCGCGTGGCAGACGGGGCAATTGTGGGCCACGATGGTCGGTGTCTGTTGCGCCGAGGGAGCGGGCGGGGGCGGCGCTTCCAGCCGGGCGCCGCATTCGTCGCAAAAAGCCGCGCCGTCAGGTTGTTTCGAAGCACAGTTTGGACATAAGGTCATAATTATCTCCTCATTCATCATTCACTATTCGCCATTCATCATTTGCCCTATCATTCATTTATTCATAGCGGGCTCTCAGGCGATAAGGCGTCTCATTGTCATATCCACCGCCGAGGTCGATATCCGAGTAGACCCGGATGAAGTACCGGCGATTGGGTTCGGGGGTGAAACGAACTTGTTCGGGTTGATTGCCTGTCTCGTTGGAATAGGCGACCTGTCGATAACTTTCGCCGTCATAGTAATAGACGTAGAGATCGTAATCTGCGCCCTCTGGTATGTGCCAAAGATCAACGGTGACGGTATTGCTGGTGGATGGCTCGATGTAATAATAGTCGTCGACGTCGGCGGCGTTCCAGATATATGCCTCGTAGACTTCGTCCGACGTCAACGGGCCATACGCCTGGGCCGGGGTGTCGTTCGGTTCGTAGACGTCGTAGGCGTACCACCAGACCCAATTGCGCATCACCAGGGGCAGGTAAATCCGCCGGATGTGATTGGCCAGAACGGTCTCGCACGCCTGTTCGCGGACGATGTCCCATCCCAGGTAGGCGCAGTTCTGGAGTGGCCAGAGGGCGCTGCCTTGCGGTATGGTGACGGTGACGCGGAACGTGGTGGTGATGCGGGCGCCGTGGGGCATGTCGGCCTGCCACACCGGACTGCGCTCGCCTGGCGTCAGGTCGTTACACGGTAGGTTCACGCTCCCCGGCGGCGGATTGGGGCCGACGTCGTAGGTGCAGCTACCCGGCACGAAGTCGACGCCGGTGGGCAGCGTATCGGAGAGCACAGCCTGGGTGACGGAATCGCCGCTGTTGACGGCGACGATGGTGTAGGTGATGATCTGGCCTTTTTCGGCGTTGTTGGGCGCCGGTTCGTAGAACAGGCTGAACACGGGAATGGCGTGCATGATGAACGTGGTGTGGGCCATTTCGTGTTGTCCGCTGTCCCAGTCAATATAGGCTCGATTGACCAGGGGATAATGCAGCGTATTGGCCGACGCCGATACCGTAGCGGCGAAGGTGGTGGTGATCCGGTCGCCGGGGGCAAAGTTCTTCCTTCCATTCCACAGGTCGTCCAGGGGGCCGCATGGCCACCATATTCCATCGAAATAGGCGCAGCTATCGGGAACCAGGGTGATGCCGGCGGGCAGTGTATCTGAAAGCAGCACATTTTGAATGGCGCCGCCGTTGTTCTCGACGACGATGGTGTAAGTCACGGTATCACCTGGTTTGGCGTATTGAGGGCCGGTTTTGTAGGACAGCGTGAAATCAGGGGGTTGGACCTGGGCTTGTGATGGTGATTGAGCGACGGCCCAAGTCAGGGTCAGGACCAAAACGGCTCCGAGAATCGCGGAAAATACAATGGGGCTCAAGCGCTTCCGTGTCAGTTTGTCTACGGAGAATTGACCGTTTTCTTTTTTATCCATCATCACCCTCCTTTTGGTGAAATTGATTTGACATAACTATGGGGACGATGGTGGCGGCGCCGTCGGCTTGGACGTGGGCTCTGGTTGTGCAGTCGGCTCTGGTTGTGCAGTCGGCTTGGGTTGGGCCGTGGGGCGCGGTCTGGGTGTAGCGCCGCTGCCTCCGCCGCTATTGTCGTCATCGTCGATCGGGCAACCGTCGTTTTCAGCCGGGCCGGGGACGTCGGGGCAGGCGTCCAGGTGGTCAGGGATGCCATCGCCGTCCCGGTCCGGGCAGCCATCGAACTCGATCAAGCCTGCTTCGTCGGGGCAGGCGTCCAGGTGATCGGGGACGCCGTCGCCGTCCCGGTCCGGGCAACCGTCGAATTCGATCAAGCCCGCTTCGTTGGGACAGGCGTCCAGGTGGTCGGGGATACCGTCCCGGTCGGCGTCTGGAAATGGGGTGCTGGTCGGTGTGGACGAGGGCGCCGGTGTGGAGGTGGCCGGGCCGGTTAACGTGGTCGTGGGTTGCGGCGTGGGCGTCTCGGAAGCGGCGCTTTCCGTCGTTGGGATGGGCGCCGCTGTGGCGCTCGCTTGCGGGGAGATCGCTGTGGGGGTGGGCGTGTTCCCCCGCTGGCTGTACGTCCACCATCCCAAAGCGGTCACAGTGCACAGGGCGACGACCGCTAAAGCGCCCCCCAATATCCCAAGGAGCCGTTTCTTGCCTGCCAGAGCGCTGGATAGCGCGCTTGGCGCGGGTGAGGCTTTGCCGTCATCCACGCGCGCGACGACGGCGGAGACGTTGTCGACGCCGCCGTTCTGGTTGGCGGCATTGACCAGACGTTGGGCCGCTCGCTGGGGCGCTTGATTTTTGACCAGTTGGGCGATCTTCTCGTCTTCCACCATATCGGTGAGTCCGTCGGAGCAGAGGATAATCACGTCTCCCGGATACAATTTGATGGGCGGGAAGAGATCGACGATCACGTCGGGGCGCCCACCCATCGACCGGGTCAGCACGTGGTTGCCGGGATCGTCCTTGGCCTGTTCGGGTTGGATGATCCCTTGCTCGAGTTTTTGTTGTGTGAGGGTGTGATCCCGGGTCAACTGGGTGATGCTTCCATTGCGCACGAGGTAGATGCGGCTATCGCCGACGTTGGCGATGTGGAGCATATCGCCGTGTATGACGGCGGTCGCCATCGTACAACCAGCCTCGCGGATACCGAGGTTCTGCAGGTACTGGTGCAGCGAGGCATTGGCCTGCTCGACAGCGCTGCGCAAGTTGACGCCCAGGTCTGGACCGGTCATATCGTAATACCGCTCCACGCCGACACGGATCGTCCAGTGGCTGGCCTCCTGTCCAGCCTGGGCGCCGCCGATACCGTCGGCGACGACGAGCAGCTGCCCACGCTGGGCGATCTGCTGGGCGCTGGGCTCGAATGCGAACGTATCGGCCCCTGAGTGGGGAAAGATAGCGTCCTCATTCCTCTCCCGTTGGCGGCCTTTGTCGGTGGCGCCCCAGATGGTGATAGACACCGGGGCCTCTGGCGGAGTTGCCTGGCTGGCCTGGATAGTTTTGGGCACGTTCGAGTGATCCATATCCATCGCTAATCTTCTCCGGGTGTGGGTGTCGGTGTGAACGTTGGCGTCATCGGCCGAGGAGTCCGTGTGGGCGTGAAGGTCGGGGCCGGGGTAGATGTGGGCTCGCACGGGGTCGCCGTTGGCAGGAGCGTTGATTCAGGCGTCGGCACCGGGGCGCTAGACGCAAGGGGGCTTGGCGTGACCGTGCGCGTCGGGCCGAGCGTGGGCGTTGGCGCTCGGAGGTGTTGGAGATTCCCCGCGCCCCAACTGCCGGCGGCGAGACAGGCCGCCAGCGTGACGCCGGCGAACGTCCGTTTACCTATTGCTTCCCAATCGCAGGGCGTGGGTACCTGGTCGAGCGCCGCCTGCATATCGACTGCTGTTTGGAAGCGATGCAGTGGATGCTTGGCCAGGGCCTTCATCACGACGTCGTCCATTTGGGGCGGAATCGAACGCCGGATTTGACCGGGCGGCGCGGGTGTGTAGGCCGGATCGACGATCTGCAGGATGTTGTCAAAGGGCATGATGCCGGTCAGCATCTCGTATAGCACGATACCCAGGGAAAAAATATCGGATCGGTTATCGAGGTGTTGGTGATGCTTGCCCAGTTCTAACGCCTGTTCGGGAGAAACGTACGCCGGCGTCGCGACGCCCAGCAGGCCAGAGCGAGGATAGCGCGTATCCCTGGCGACGCCGAAATCACACAATACGACCTGGGGGACACTGCTGCGCAGAAATTGAAAGCGCTTTTGACGCAACAGGATGTTGCCGGGCTTGATGTCCAGGTTGATGACGTGGTAGGCGTGGATGTGATCCAGGGCGCGCGTTAACTGGCGCCCGATGCCCAGTGTTTTCAGCAAACCGATCGGGCGTCCCTCGTCGGAGGATGGGCGCAACAGGCCGGCGGTGGTGCTGGTCAAATGACCTTTGAGCGACTTGCGGCTCAATAGTTCCATCGTGTAATACCAACCCCAGCCGAAGGGGAAGCGCTCGCGGGCGGCGTAGACCGGCCGGTGGTAGCCTGCCAGCGGGTAAATGCGCACGACGCCGGGATGGTCGAAGCGACGGAGGTAATCAGACTCGGCCACGAGGGCGTCCTGGTATTCTTCCCGGGCGACCTTGAGCGCCAGGCGCGGGGGCAACGTCGGCTGGCGATATTTTTCGCGCACCTCGACCTCGACGACGCGAGCCATGCCGCCGCGTCCCTTGAAACCGCGCACGACGCGGTAGGGGCCGACGACGCTGCCGGGTTTGATGTGGTCCAGGTCCGTGTCCATTTGGGCATTATCCTCTCCGCACGGCGCTCAATTTTCACGCTTCGAGCGCCCTGGCGGCCCTTGAATGGTCTGGGAGGGCGGGACGCGCTTGTCTTGAGAGCCATCTTGAGAGCCATCTTGAGACCTGTCTCGAGAATCACCTTGAGAACTGGCTTGAAAAAAGGCTTGGGAACCGACGCGCTGGGTCGGCGCCGACATGGATGACGGCGTAGGTTGCGGAGAGGCTTCGGATGGTGCTTGCGACCCCAGACGGCGCGTGGCGCCTCCCAGGCGTTTCAATTGCAGCCGCGTCTGCCCGACCTCGATCATGGCATCCGGCTGGAGCAGTACCCGCTGGTGTGGTGGAATCGGCATACCGTTGACGCGCGTGCCGTTCGTGCTGCCCTCGTCGGTGATGTAGAATTGGGTCTGCTCGAGCTGGATGGAGAAATGTGGATTGGAAGTGTACTCGTCGTAAAGGGCGAAATCGCTGAATTGTGGATCTCGTCCCACTTTTGTGACGTTGGCGGAGAGGCGCAGTTCCTGGCCCACGTTAGCGCCCTGGAGGATGACCAGTTTGCCCGGCGCCTGCTGCGACGCACCACCCAGCCGCTTGGTGACCCCGCTGAGCGCGCCGGTCGCGCCGACGGCGACCTTGCGGGCCAGTTCCCCCCGTGTCTTGATGAGTATCGCGAAGAGCAGTAGCAGGCCCATCAATAGGGCTGCCAGCATCAGCAGAAGCCACCAGTTCTGGCGACCCTCTTCGACGAGCGTTTGCTGGACCGGCACGACTCTCTCCTCCCACGTCGCCTGGATGCTGACCGGTTGGCTCGTCATCTTGCCATCCAGGTAAGGGTCATCCGCCTCAGCCAGCAACGTGAAAGCCTGCCGTTGGATCTCGGTGCTCGGGGTCACCACCCGGCTCAAGTTCCACTCGAACGGAAAATCGGGCGGTGTATCGCTGGCACCGATGAGCACCCCATTGGCGAAGTAGCGTACCTGGGAGGGCAATCTCTCCGCGCCGTCGTTGGACGTGACCTGTACGCTGAGATGGGCGAAAGTCGGGAGGAAACCTCTCGTCGTCTTGGAATAGGGGACGGTGTAACGGACGTCATCGCCAGGGGTGGCCAAAGTGATTTTCGGGATTTGTAATGGCGACGAAACCGTCGCTTCGTCGGAACCATTGCCGATGGGGGTATCGACGACCTGGATGCGTACCTGGTAATCTCCCTGCGGGCGATACAATGGGAAGGTCACCCGGTAAGTCTGGCGTTGGGTGACGATGTTTTCGAACAGGTTCAAGACTTCGGCGCGGGTCTCTTCGCTGTGCGTCATATAGCGGCCATGGGTCTGGACGGCCAACGCTTCCATATTGTCCGCGTCGGTCGAGCGGCCCGGCGCTTCCATCCGTACCGCGTAGAGCATAATGCCGTGCTGGAGACATTTGTTGATGATGATCGTCTCGTGAGATTCGCTGCTGAATTGATTGTCGATCCCATCGGAAAAAATGACGATGATCGGACGACGGTGGGCCAGTTTTTCCTCGCTGTCCGCGTCATCGTTTTCTGCAATCCATGCAATCGCCTGGTCGATGCCGTCGTAAAGCGGCGTCACCTCGTTCACCACCTCGGTGCGGATTTTATCGAACTCGTTGCGCAGGGCGTTGGGGTCGTAATCGGTGAACGGCGCCAGGGGCGTCAATCCGCCTTCCTCTCGTCCCCGGATACCGATGAGGGCGGCCATGTCGGCTGATGGACTGCCGTCCAGGTCGAGCATGTCGAGCAGCGCGTTGGCCAGTTCGACCGCCTGTCCGGCCCGGGGGTCGCCTGCACGAGCAATGCCACCCCGGTCGATGATCATCACGACAGCCACGCCGGAGGTCTCAGACGAGACCGAGGCTCGTACGTCCTGTCCGGATACCTGGACCGCGAAGTTGGCCTCGCTCAGGTCCTCGATGGCCCGGCCGGTGTTGGGGTCGACGACGGAGACATCGGCGTGGGCGTCAGGCGGGGTGGTTTCTACTTTTCCCAGGATGTCCACGTCGGGTCGTCGTCCCTGAGCCAGGCACAGGGACCATCCTGCCAAGAGGATGATCAGTATGCTAAGTGTAGTTAGGGCGAGTGCCTTCTTCATGATATATCGCTCCTTAACGTCACAGCGCTGATTTCACTTGACAATGGCACATGAGTTGATCTCAGACTTCCGAAGTCTAGAAAATGGCCTGGGCGCGCAAGAAACCGAGCTTTTGCGGTTCTTTGGGATTTCGCATGGCCGCGGTGAGAGATTAGCCACGAATTGCACGAATTAACACGAAAAACCAAAAGATTAGTGACAATTCGTGTCATTCGTGGCAAAAAATTGACCGCTTGGTAAGCCGACCATGCAAACTACCAGAGAGCCGCTTTTGCAAAGATTCAGCTGTATCATCTCAATAAACCGGGGCAAACTCGCTCGGGCCGGTCTCCTGACCGTGCCCGCTGTGGCTCGGTCGGGAGACCGGCCACAGCTCCCCAAC
>DSAR01000310.1 GCA_011046405.1 Chloroflexota bacterium
ATGTACGACGCCTACCAGGAACAGGCCCTGTCCACCCGGCTCGGCATCCCACTGATTTACGGCGCCGACGCGGTCCACGGGCACAATAACGTCAAAGGCGCCGTCATCTTTCCCCACAACATCGGCCTGGGAGCCACGCGGAATCCAGAACTGGCCGAAGAGATCGGGCGCATCACGGCCCTGGAGGTCGTTGGCACAGGCGTGGACTGGACGTTCTCCCCTTGCCTGGCGGTCTTTCGGGACGAGCGCTGGGGACGCAGTTACGAGAGTTTTGGCGAGACGCCGGAACTCGTGTCGCTGATGGGCGCGGCACTCGTGAGAGGGTATCAGGGAGCCGACCTGGGCAGCGGAGAGACGATCCTGGCGACCGTCAAGCACTGGGTGGGCGATGGCGGAACGACGGGCGGCGTGGATCGCTCGAACACGGCGGTGGACGAAGTGACCTTGAGAGAAATTCACGTCCCGCCCTACGTGGAGGCGATCCGCGCGGGCGTCGGTTCCATCATGGTCTCCCAGAGCAGTTGGAACGGCGTGAAGATGCACGCGAATGCTTATCTGATCGACGACGTGCTCAAGGGGGAGTTGGGATTCGAAGGGTTCGTCGTTTCGGATTGGGAGGCGATTGATCAGATTCCGGGCGACTACGCCAGCGACGTCAGGACGGCGATCGACGCCGGTCTGGACATGATTATGGTGCCCTACGAGTACGTCACCTTCATCGAGACGCTGCGCGAGGCGGTCGAGAGCGGCGACGTGCCGTTGGAGCGGATCGACGACGCGGTCGGTAGGATCTTGCGGGTCAAATTCCGGCTCGGCCTGTTCGAAAATTCCTATACCGACCGGAGCCTGACCGGCCTCATCGGTTCCGCCGCCCATCGAGACGTAGCCCGGCAGGCGGTGCGCGAGTCGTTGGTGCTCTTGAAGAACGAGGATGACCTGCTCCCCTTGCCGAAGGATTTGGATCGTGTCCACGTCGCCGGGAGAAACGCCGACGACCTGGGCAGCCAGTGCGGCGGGTGGACCATCACCTGGCAGGGCCGGAACGGGAACATCACGACCGGCGTGACGATCCTGGAGGCGATCGAGCGCGCGGTCTCGGAGCGCACGCGCGTGACCTTTTCGCGGAATGGGTCGGGCGCGGAAGGGGCGGACGTGGGGATCGTCGTCGTGGGCGAGACGCCCTACGCCGAGTGGGAGGGCGACAGCGACGACCTGAGCCTCATCCGGGCCGACCTGAACGCGATCAACGCCGTGCGGGAGGCGGGCGTGCCCGTCGTCGTGATCCTGGTATCTGGCCGGCCCATGATCGTCGAGCCGGAGCTGGCACATTGGGACGTGTTGATCGCGGCCTGGCTGCCTGGGACAGAAGGGCAGGGAGTGGCCGACGTCCTCTTTGGCGATTACGGCCCCACGGGTAAGCTGCCCTGTTCCTGGCCGCGGACCATGGATCAGATCCCGATCAACGACGGCGACGCCAAATACGACCCCCTATTTGCATATGGATTTGGACTTACATACGAGGATTAGGGCGGCGGATGGGAGCGGATAAGCGGATGGGTGTGTCTTTACACGGTTTTTACACGGCTATCCGCTTATCCGTTTCTGGTCTGTTGCCCCAGCACACGAGGTGATGAGAGATGAAAGTAACGGTCATTGGCGGTGGATCTAGCTATACCCCCGAATTGGTCAACGGTTTCCTGGAGCGTGTGGAAACCTTTCCCATGACCGAGTTGTGGTTGATGGACGTTTCACCGGAACGATTGGACGTGGTGGGAGGTTTCGCGCGACGCATGGTCGAAGCGAAAGACACCCCATTTACCGTCCACCTGAGCACTGACCCACGCGAGGCGGTGCGCGGCGCCAGTTACGTCGTCACCCAACTGCGGGTGGGAGGAATGGCCGCCCGGCGGGAGGACGAGTATCTCGGCCGGCGGCACGGCCTGATTGGGCAGGAGACGACCGGCGTGGGGGGAATGGCCAAAGCGATGCGCACTATCCCCGTCATTTTAAAGATCGCCCAGGACGTGCGCGAGCTGGCACCCGGCGCGCTGTTGGTCAATTTCACCAACCCGGCCGGCCTGGTCACCGAGGCGATCAGCCGCTATGCTTCTGACGTGCCTGCGGTGGGCGTGTGTAACGTGCCCATCACCGCGAAGATGGAAATCCTGAAGGGATTGAGAGAGCGGCAGGGACTCGACGTAGACCCGCAGCGGGCCGAGTTGAAGACGTTGGGCCTCAACCATCTCTCCTGGCATTACGGCTTTACGGTGGATGGGGAGGACATCTGGCCGCAGGTGTTCGAGGGCTTTTTGGAGGCACCCGAGTCGGGTTGGGACGTCTCGACCATCGAGACGTTGCGCATGATCCCCAACTACTATTTGCAATACTATTACTATACCGAGCGCAAACTGGCCGCCCAGGAGCAGTGGCCTCCCTCCCGCGCCGAGGAGGTGATGGCGATCGAAACCGACCTGCTGCGGCAATACGCCGAGCCGGAGCGCTCGGAACCGCCCGAGGACCTGATGCAGCGGGGCGGGGCTTACTATTCCACCATGGCTACCCAACTACTCAACGCACATTACAACGACTTGGGCGAGACCCACGTGGTCAACGTGGCCCACGCGGGCGCTGTTCCCGGCTGGCCGGCCGATTGGGTGCTAGAGATGGGCTGCCAGGTGGACGCCCAGGGGGTTCACCCGCTCCCTGCCGAACCGCTCCCGCCGGTCTGCTTCGGCCTGCTGGCCCACGTGAAGGCCTATGAAATCCTGACCGTGGAGGCGGCCGTCCACGGCGACCGCCGGGCCGCTTATCAGGCCCTGCTGGCCCATCCGCTCGGCCCGGCCGCCGACCGGGTGCAGGCCGTGCTCGACGATTTGTTAGCAACCAATCAAAAATACCTGCCGCAATTCCAGGCGCGCCGGAAGGAGTAAACTTGATGTTATCTATGACGTCTGAATGGATCGAGCAGACGCTGGCAAACATGACGCTCGATCAAAAGCTCGGCCAGTTGTTGCATCCCAATATCTGGCCGGGCATCCCTGCCGACGAGCTGCTCGACGTGCTCGGCGACGTGGAGCCGGGCGGGATGTTCCTGCATCCTGGCAAAATGGAGGCGTTTCAGAAAACTACCCGCTGGCTCCAGGATCGTTTTCCCGTGCCGGTGATCGTCTCCTCTGATCTGGAAAGCGGTGCCGGTTGCATGGTCGAGGGCGCGACTTGCTTTCCGGACCTGATGTCGCTCGCCGCGACGGACGACGAGGAACTGGCCTTCGAGATGGGGCGTGCTGCGGCGGTGGAGGGGCGCGCCTGCGGCGTGCATTGGGCGTTCGGTCCCGTGGTGGACATCAGCGCCAATCCACACAATCCCGGCGCCAACACGAGGAGTCTCGGCGACGACCCGGATCGGATCGTGCGTCTTTCCACCGCAATCATCCGCGGGATGCAACAGAACCGCCTGTGCGCCACGGCCAAGCATTTTCCCGGCGCCGGCTTCGATGATCGGGACCCGCACATCTGCACCACCATCAACCCGCTGCGCATGGACCAGTGGTTCGCCTCGAGCGGCCGCATGTTCCAGGAAGCGATCGACGCGGGCGTGTGGAGCATCATGATCGGACACGACGCGCTGCCGGCCTGGGACCCCGGCGACGGCGCGCACATTCAGCACGCGCCGCCCGCGACGCTATCTCGAAAGCTCATCACCGGTCTGCTGCGCGAAAAAATGGGCTTTCAGGGCGTCATCGTGACCGATGCCCTGAATATGGGCGGCGTGACCTCGTGGGGGCGCTCCGAGGAGATTATCCCTGGCGTCATCGAGGCCGGTTGCGACATGATCCTCTTTTCCTCGGCCAAACGGGATTTGGCGCTCCTGAAGCGGGCGGTCGAGGACGGGCGGCTGACGGAAGCGCGCATCGACGAATCGGCGCGGCGCATCCTGGCGCTGAAGGAAACGCTCGGCCTGCACCAGAACCGCGCGGCTCCATCTCTGTCACTGGCGGACAGCGAGCGCTTTCGGCGCGCCAGCCAGGAGATCGCCGAAAAGGCGCTCACGCTCGTGAGGGACCGCAACGGGGCGCTCCCGCTCGAATTGGAACGGGGGACGCGGGTGCTTAGCTATCACCTGCGGGGCGACCCAGACGTCAATCACGTGGACGCTTTCGACGACCTGTTGCGCGCGCGGGGAGTCGAGGTGGCCCGTTTCGACGAGCGGGAGCAGGGCAAGCTGCCCGCCAACCTCGACGATTTTGACGTCGTGTTGATGAGCGTCGTTCTGGGGCCGGTCTGGGGCACAAACCGTATCCGGCCGGCCGGCAACTATATGCGGGACGTCTGGGCGCTCATCAACTCGCACCATCCGCGCCTGGTGTGTGTGTCGTATGGTTCGCCGTACCTGGTGTATGAGATGCCGCGTCTGCCGTTGGTGATCAACGGTTATTCGCCCGATCTCGATACTCAGAACGCGGTGCTGCGCTTGCTCACGGGCGAGATCGAGGCGACGGGCAAAAGCCCCGTCGATCTCGACAGCCCCTATCTATTCAAATCCCTGGAGGGACTGCGGTTGGCGAGGCCGCATCGGCTTTGAGATGATGACAAAATTTCAATTCGGCGTAAAGAGTTATGACGAAGACTGGTTCCTGAGGCACGGGCTCGGATACCAGGAGGCGGCGCAATTGTTGCGGGATTGGGGCGTGACCTTTGTGCTGGCAAAGAGCAGATGCCTCTCACCGCCCGACAGCGTCGTCGAGAGCGAGGCGTCGCCAGAGAGGGCCGCGTGCTGTGCGACGTACGACGACCGCAGGTTCCGCGATGCGTTGGCGGAGGAGGGGATCGCATATTGGGCGACAGTCTGCACCTTTTACGACCCCCAGGCCGTGGACGCCAACCCTTCTCTACGGCCGATCGGCTCGGATGGTCGGCCGATGGAACAAATAGATTGGTACGTGGGCATCGCGCCTTCGATGGACGGGTACGTGGCGAAAAAGACGGCGCTGGTCGAGCAGGCGGTCGAGATGCTGGAACCGGATGGCGTCTTTCTCTCATTCACCCGCTGGCCGGGTTTCTGGGAACTGTGGATGCCACATCACACCCGGCGCGATTTCCCAGAGTATAGTTTCGATCCCCACACGCTCGACCGCTTTACCCGCGAGACGGGAGTGGACGTACCCACCCGCGATCCGGCCGGCGCAGCCCGGTGGATCGAGGCGCACGCCCGCCAGGCCTGGACGGATTGGAAGTGCCAGGTGGTCGCAGACGTCGTTCGCCAGATTCGGGAGGGGTGCCGCAGGATCAAGCCCGACGTCCGCATCATGTTGAACCTCCTCCCGTTCGGCGCGGATTTCGACGGCGCGCAGGCACAGGTCTTTGGGCAGCGCATCGAGGCCCTGGCGGACGTGGTTGACGTGTTCGAGGTGATGACGTATCACCAGATATTGAAGCGGCCCACGAACTGGCTGCCCCAGATTGGCGAGGCGGTCAAGAGCCGTTCGGGCTGCGAGACGGTCTGCACGCTGCAAGCCAAGCCGATCTACCTGGACGGGATCTATGCCAGGGACCATCGCTCGCCGACGCTCGACGCCGAGGAGTTTGCGGAGGCGGTGAACGCCGTGGCGCACTCGAGCGTGGACGGCGTCGTGGTTTTTGTGTGGTCAGATTTGCTCGAGGAGGCGTTGAAGCAGGGCGATACCAGGCGGGTAGACGCCATCCGCGCCGCGGCTGAACGGCGCTAAACGCGATATCCGTGAATGAAATGGGTGTGTTTCACTTCATTTTGAGACCAAGCTCGTAGTAGGCGATTTATCGCCGTAAAAGCGCGCTGAAGCGCCTACTACGAACAAGCCCCCGGTTTATTGAGATGATACCTTGACAAGTGTGTTGCACGTGATCCAAGGAGCTTTTATTACACTATGATGAGATATTTTTTAGGGGTTGATATTGGCGCTACAAAAAGCCACGCTTTGATCGCTGACGAGAATGGCCAGGCGCTGGCGTTGGGCGCAGGCGGGGCGGGAAATTATGAGGTGGTTGGGTATCCTGGCCTGGTTGAAACCTTGACCGACATAACCGAGCAAGCTCTGGATATGGCGGGCATCAAAAAAGAGCAACTGACCGGGGCAGGTTTTGGCATAGCCGGTTACGATTGGCCTGCCGAAAGGCTGCCCACTCTCCAGGCTATTCAGACCTTGGGGTTGTCCGCCCCATTCGAATTTGTCAACGATACGATCATCGGCCTGCTGGCCGGGGCGATGGAAGGTTGGGGCGTGGTGGTGGTGGCCGGCACGAGCAACAACTGTCGCGGGCGCGATCGCCAGGGACGCGAAGGCCGGGTGACAGGTTGCGGCACCTGGCTGGGCGAGTACGGCGGCGCGGGCGAGATGGTCGATAAAGCGGTGCATGCGGTCGGGATGGCCTGGACGAAACGCGGCCCCGCTACTCGCCTGACCGAGGCGTTCATAGACTTGACTGGCGCCACAGACATTGTGGATCTGTTGGAGGGGTTGGTGTTGGAGCGGTACCGCTTGACGGCGGCAGCCGCGCCGCTTATTTTCCGGTTGGCCGACGAGGGAGATGAGGTGGCCCAGGAGATCATCTGCTGGGCGGGGCGGGAGCTGGGTAGTTTGGCTATCGGCGTCATCCGCCAGCTCGGTTTCGAGCAGTTAGATTTCGAGGTGGTCTTGATCGGCAGTTTGTTCAAGGGCAGCCCGATGCTCACCGAGACGATGGCGGCGATTATCCACCAGGTTGCGCCCAAAGCGCGGTTGGTGCGCCTGAAAGCGCCGCCCGTCGTCGGCGGCGTGTTGCTCGGTATGGAACAGGCCGGGGTGGCATACAGGGGTGTACGCCAGGCTTTGATCGAATCTACGAATGTGTGGCTCAATGATCGACAGTCAAGTGCTTGATGCATAAAACTTTATAGACAGTGACTGCTCACCTTGTGCCCGCCGGATCACAATCCGGCAGTTTAC
>DSAR01000230.1 GCA_011046405.1 Chloroflexota bacterium
AACAGTGGAGGAGCATCCGAAAACTCGAAATCTATCATCCACCGACTTTCAAACTATGCCCGGCGATAAATCGCCTACTACAAGCTTTGTCTCAAATGAAATGACACACACATTTGGAATGGTATCAGGCGGTGCACTCATTTGCTCGCCGCTGGCGACAGACTGAGCAGAGCAGTCACGAATCTGGATCTATCGTGAGGGGTTGAAATAATTGTAAGTCACCGTGGCGATCTCCGACATCAGGCGGTTGCTTTCTTCCCATTCCAGGTATTCGGGCCGATAGAGGAAAATGGTCAGGACGAAATCGCCTCCAGGGCTGAAGATAAGGCCCGCGTCGGCGTGGGTATCGCTGCTATATCCTTGCTTGTGGGCGATTGGTGTATCGACAGGTAGACCAACCTCGATCAGGCTGTCGATTCGGTTCTGGCGCATCCAGTCGATCATTTGGACGCATTTTTGGGGGGATAAGTCGTCGGGATATGCTGCCAACAGGGCGCCGCCTCCCTGGCTGCACTGGTAGATCATTTCCAGCAGCAAACCGATATCCAGGGGTGTGCTTTGCATATGGGGGTTTGGTTGCGTGTCGACGTCGGTGCGGGAGTTAGCTGGGGTAACGATGGTGTGGGGAGAGCTGTGCTCCTCATCGTAGGGCGTCGTCATAAACGTGTTGACCAATCCCAGCCGTTGCATCGAGTTGGTCAGGCGGGTGACGCCCTGGTAAGCGTCTCCATCGTCGATGACGTTCGTTAAAAGCAGATTGGCTTTATCGTTGCTGCTGGAGACGCCCATCGTATCGCTCAACCAGTCCGATATCTCCGCATTGACAGGGAGCGCCAAATTTCGATAACTCTCTTCCAAGATGGCAATTTTCAACACGTTCATACCGGTGTAGGCGACCTCGGCGTTGATCGTTACCTCTGCGCCTGTCTGGAGATCCTTGATGAAGATGCCGGGTATCAGACCAGGGTGATCATCGAGCACATATTGGAGAAGCTGCTTCAGTATCGCCGTATCCTGGGCCGGCGCTTCGCTTTCGTGCACGATCAACTCGATGCTCTGCTTCGCGTCATCGGCCGAGACGAGGGCCTGGGCGATCAACCGTCGCGATGTCTCGATGTCTAACTCGTAACCGGGTTGGCTGGACCGGATGCTCAGGTTTTCTGGGATGGCAACAGCTGGTTGGGGGTCTTGATCGTATTGGCTGGCAACGCGGGCGAGAAAGTCGTCGAGGGCCTGTTCCGAGTAACGGACCGCCACCGGTACCTCTTGAGGCGCCGCTTTGGAATCCATCATATATTGGATGAAACTGTCGATGCCCCGATGGGCGCTCAGCGCTGCGTCCAGGTTAGCCGCTGTCTGCTCAGCGTCGTAATCGAGATTGACGCTTTCAGGCAGTAATAAGAGATGGTGATCCTTGTAGGCGATGTCGATGGGGGTGGCAAAAGCGACTTCGAGAGCGTTCAGTGCCTGTTCGCGCGTCAGCCCCTCGACAGGTAATTTAGCCATCCTCATTCCGGGAGGGAGCACTTGCTTCGATAATTGGAAGTTGGCGTATTGCCAGGCCAGGAACAGCATTGCCAGGGCGATGATGATGATCAACCAGATGATATAAGGACTTCTGCGTCCCACGTCCCCCCCCTTATTATTGGTGATTCGTAGCGATTATAACACATATACATTTGCACGCCAAATAGTTGTGGTATAATAGTTTTAAGCAATTGCTTTTTTGATTCTCTGGTTTTGCAATCGTCGTGTGTCATACTTCGCGCCCTCTTTTTCGATCGATGATCGCCCGGGTGGGGAGGCTGCTTTGGATTTCGTCTGTCGCGAGTGTCCAGAAATAGTCCGGAATCGCTGTATCGAAGCGTGCAATCAATCGCCAAGCGTCAAGTTGATGATGCGGCGAGCGTTTGAGGTTGGGACGGATACGCGAGAGATGTGGAATCGGTTGCAGATGAATTGCTTGCTGCAGAAAGAGGATCTGGATCTACCACCACGACGGCGTTCCAGTCTCTTGAGTCAACGGTTGAAAGAGAAAGGTGGGATTGATCCGTCAGCGCAGGTGCCGCTGTCCCAGGCGCCGGATAGACCATCCGAGATCTCTCAGCCATCTGCGCCTCCTCAATCAGCATCTGGCGTTGCGCCTGTTCGAAAACCGGAAGAAACGCCGGCTACCATCCCCGCACGCTATTGTTTGAATTTGCAGGAAGGGCATCATCGGGTTGGATTGCCGGTTCAAGGCGAGATCGTTCTGGGACGTTTTGATCTGATGAGCAATGTTTCTCCAGACGTCGACCTGAGTTGCGATGATCGGGAGCATTTAACCATCTCTCGCCGTCACGCTCGCGTTATCGCGCAGGTTGGGCAGCACCGAATCGAGGATATGGGCAGTACGAACGGCACCCGGATTAACGGCGTCAAGCTGGGCCTGGGCCAGCAGATACTGTTACGTGTGGGAGATCGGGTCGTCCTGGGCTATTGTGCCTTCCGCTACGAGGCGCTGCCAGAAATGCCCGCGCAGTTGCATGCCGATCTGCCCCAGGCCAGATTGCGGGTCTCATTCACCGGCCAATGGTTCCCTTTGCCGGAGTGGGGGGAATTGATCGTTGGACGAAGGGATCTCGTCGTTGGCTTCACGCCCGACGTTGATTTGAGTGATGCCGACGAAGTCGCTCACGTCGTTGCGCGTCGTCACGTCAAGGTCACTGCCCGAGGCGGGCGTCATTACGTGGAAGACCTGGGGAGCGCCAACGGCACCAAGGTCAACGGCATCCGGATGAGGTTAGGGGAGCTGCGCCTGTTGGCTCCGGGCGATCACCTGTGGTTAGGGGGATGTGTCCTGGCTTATGATATCGAGGATTTGTGACGTACGTCGTTTGTGTTGCGCAGGCGTGATTGCAGCTGCATCTTGCAAGTCTGCTGCCAGGATGGCGGCGCTCCCAGTTTATCGAGAGGATACGGACGGTTGATTGTGTCAGGGAGATGAAGGGATAAGCATGTCCAAACAGAAACAAAAAGAAAAGGCTAAACTACCCCGTACGCTCGTTTGGGGCCGAGATGGCAAAGAGATGATTTATATCGAGGGCGGCGAGTTTACGATGGGGGGGGGCGGGCTCGACAACGAACAACCAGCCCACCAGGTCCACGTAGACGATTTCTACATCGACCGTTACCCGGTGACCAACGAAGAGTACAAACGTTTCGTGGATGCCACGGGGCGCCACGTGCCTTACTATACAGTGGAATGGGCTGACGCTGGTCATTACAATTGGGATCCCGACGAGCGCACGCCGCCGCCGGGTAAAGAAAGACATCCGGTCGTCCTGGTCAGTTGGGATGATGCGCGGGCTTATGCTGAATGGGCCGGCAAACGCTTGCCGACCGAGGCGGAATGGGAGCGAGCCGCCCGGGGAACCGATGCGCGTCGCTGGCCTTGGGGCGACGAATTCGTTGGCGCTCGTTGTAACACCAAGGAAAGCGGCCTCGGAGGCACTGCGGCGGTCGATGCATTTTCGCCGTCGTGTGATAGTCCCGACGGCGTCGCCGATATGGTGGGCAACGTCTGGGAATGGACCAGCAGCCTGTTCCGTCCCTATCCCTACGACGCCCACGATGGTCGAGAAAGCCAGGCGGCCGAGGGCTGGCGGGTTCTGAGGGGCGGATCCTGGTCCAACGATCTGGATCGGGCACGTTGTACAGCGCGCCTTGACGGCGATTTCCTGTTCTTCAAGAACGTGGGCTTCCGATGCGCCATCTCCGCTGACGCAGTCGAGGCGGAGGGTGCGGCGGAGGATACGGCAGAGGATGCGTAGCTTTACGAGCGGCGGCGGGTTGGATTGCCGGGAACCGGCTGGAATCGACGAGCGGCGCGTATCCCACTGCACCGTTGACGTCTCTTCTCTCTTCTGTGAAACTCTAGACTCGACATGGCATTATCCCAGGTTCTGACCTCTCTGCGGCAGGATGCATCTTTTATGCGGTGCGTGACCGCCTGGGAGCGCATCCCGGCCCAACTGGCCCGTACAGCGCCATGGCCCCCTGAAATCGATCCATCTTTGATCGCTGCCGCCCGTCGTCTGGGTTTCGAGCGCCCCTATACCCATCAGGCCCGGGCGATCGAGGCGGTCTTGGCCGGGGAGCACGTCGTGCTTGCCACGTCCACCGCCTCTGGCAAGACCCTGGCCTATAACGCGCCTATTTTGAACACCCTATCGACCGATCCGGGAGCTTGTGCGCTTTACCTGTTCCCCACCAAGGCGTTGGCCCACGATCAATTGGCCAATCTCAAGGCGTGGAACGCAGCCCTCGAGGCTCAAATTCCCCTTCGCCCCTACGATGGTGACACGCCTTCGTCCCACCGCTCGGCCATTCGGCGCGAAGCCCGGCTGCTGGTCTCGAATCCCGATATGTTACACACCGGCATTCTCCCACACCATACCCGCTGGGCCCGGTTCTTCGCCAATCTCCGCTACGTGGTCTTGGACGAATTGCACACCTACCGGGGGGTCTTTGGCGGGCACGTGGCCAACGTCCTGCGGCGATTGCGGCGTATTTGCCGGTTTTACGGCGCTGATCCACGCTTCGTGTGCGCTTCCGCCACCATCGCCAATCCCCGCCAGCTGGCCGAGCAGTTGATCGAGGATCCCGTCACGTTGCTCGGCGAGGATGGCGCGCCCCGGGGGGAAAAGTACATCATCCTGTACAACCCCCCTCTGGTCGATGCCCAGTTGGGCATCCGGCGCAGTGCCACGCTGGCCGCCCGTGACATCGCGGCCCGTTTCTTGCGCGCCGACGTGCAGACGATCGTCTTCGCCCGGGCACGATTGACCACCGAAGTGTTGTTGAGTTATCTGCGGGATACTGAAGACCTCGGGCGCGATCCCCAGGCGATACAGGGCTATCGTGGGGGCTATTTACCCAACGAGCGGCGGGCCATCGAACACGGGTTGCGAACAGGGCAAGTGCGCGGCGTCGTCGCGACTAACGCGCTGGAACTGGGCATCGATATCGGGCCATTGAGCGTTAGCGTGATGACCGGTTATCCAGGTACCATCGCCAGCGCCTGGCAGCAAGCCGGGCGGGCGGGACGCAGGACCGGGCTTTCGGTGGCTGTGTTGGTCGCCAGTGCGTACCCGCTCGATCAATACATCGTCACCCATCCCCGCTATTTCTTCGCTCGTTCCGTGGAGCACGCTTTGTTGGATCCCGATAACCTCGTCGTCTTGACCAATCACCTGGCTTGTGCGGCTTTCGAGTTGCCTTTTGAGCGGGGCGAGAGATTTGGTCATTTTGATGATGTTGCGACGATTCTGGACGTATTGACCGAAGAGCGACTGCTGCATAGAGGGGCGGGACGTTATACGTGGATCGGCGAGGGGTATCCGGCGGGGAATCTCTCGCTGCGGACCAACACACCAGACCACGTGCTCATCCAGGACGTGGGCGTCGATCCGCCCCAGGTGATCGGGCGGATGGATCGACCGAGCGCGCCGTTTTTGATTCATCAGGGCGCCGTCTACTTGCACGCCGGCGCAACCTATACCGTCGAGAGCCTGGATTGGGATAACGGCGTCGCCAGCGTGCAGGCCGCCGATCTGGATTATTATACGCGCGCGGCAACCACGACCGACGTGCAGGTTTTGCGGCTCCTGCGTGAGTCTGCCTCGCCAGGGGCGGTGACTTCAGCCGGCGGCAGCGACTATGCCTGTGGTGAATTGCGTGTGATCACCTCGGTGACCGGCTATCGAAAGATCAAGCGTTACACGCACGAGGTGTTGAGCTGGGCGCCTATCGATCTGCCCGAGCAGAGTTGGTGCACAATTGGCTACTGGATAGCGCTTTCGGAGCCACTCGCCGAGCGCTTGCAAGCGGAAGGCGTCCTTCCACAGCCCATCGACTATGGGCCGAATTGGCCTGAGCAGCGAGCGGCGGCTCGGGCTCGCGACGGATACGCCTGCCGGAACTGCGGGGCGCCGGAACGGGCGCATCGGCAACACGACGTGCACCACGTTACGCCTTTTCACACGTTTGGTTACGTGCCTGGCGTCAACGATTTCTATCGATTGGCCAATCGGCTGGATAACCTGATCACCCTATGTCCCGTTTGCCATCGCCGGACCGAACGCGGAAGAGGTACGCGAGGCGCTTTGGGAGGGATGGCGTATCTGCTGCAGAACATCGCGCCTCTACACCTGATGTGTGATCCCGGCGATCTGGGCGTCGTCGTTCAACACAACGCCCCATCGACCGGCCTGCCCACCGTCACGCTGTACGACCGTGTGCCGGGGGGCGCCGGATTGAGCGTACACCTGTATGAACGGCATGACGAATTGATGCAGGCCGCGTTAGACGTGGTGGATCAGTGCCCGTGCAAGGAGGGATGCCCCAGCTGCGTGGGGCCTGCCGAGGATTTTTCTCCCGGCGTCAAAGTTCGCGTGCGGCGATTGTTGGAGGCGGTTGCGAATGGAGAGGGGGGAGTGGAGAGGAGAGAGGAGAGAGGGTAGAATGCAGAGCGCCTTTGCTTCTGCAACTGTCAGGCGCTCTGCCCCAAACTACCGTTTTACCAATTTCCCAATCTACCAATTTCCCAATCTACCAATTTCCCAATCTACCAATTTCCCAATCTACCAATTTCCCAATCTACCAATTTCCCAATCTACCAATTTCCCAATCTAGCGGTTTACCAACTTACCGCCTGAGCAATTTCCCAACACCCATCGCCGTCATCCATCAAATGAACCCAATCCAACGCAGAGGTTCGTAAAAGATCGCCGGTAGTAAATTCAGGTAGTCGAGCGCAAACACAGCGACGCAGGCAAAAAGCACGAGGAGCAACAGGCAACCGCAGCCGATCCACAACGTCTGATTACCCTTGGATTTCGCCGGTGGGTAGGGGGGAGGTGGGGGAGGCG
>DSAR01000229.1 GCA_011046405.1 Chloroflexota bacterium
GAATGACACGAATTGTCACTAATCTTTGGGTTTTTCGTGTTGATTCGTGCAAACCTGTCCTGAGCGTAGTCGAAGGATTCGTGGCTAATCTCTCACCGCGGCCATGCGAAATCCCAAAGAACCCCCGTTTTACAGCCGCGATTGTAACTGCGCACCCCGTGCTCACCGGATCACAATCCGGACACCGGATCACAATCCGGACACCGGATCACAATCCGGACACCGGATCACAATCCGGACACTTGCAAGCAAAGCGTCGGCTTCCTTCACCACCCAGCCGATGGCCTGCACACCATCGGTGGCGCGAGAAACCGAATCGGGCTGCGGCCGCAAGGGAGGAAAAAGTGTCCGCTAATGAAAACAAGACTGTCATTTCTGCAGTTGTCAATTTTCGCGCGCGGGTTATAATATACAGTCGTAAACGAGATGAATAAAAGGAAAGCGCAAATGGCCAAGAAGAAAAAGAAACGACACAAGAGACAAAGCGCCAATACCCTCAAGCAAAATGGGTGGCGGGATTTCCAGCGAGGCGACTATGATCAAGCCATCGAAACGTGGGAACGAGCTATCAAGAAAGCTCCCCGTTCAGTTTCTGCGAGTGCGTTAGCCGAGGCCTATTTCCGGCGCGGGCTGGAACGTCTTGATCGCCAAAAATCCCTCGACCAAACCGGGCTAAAAGATCTACAAAAAGCGTGTGAACTGAAACCCAACGATGCCTGCTACATCTATCACCACGGCCTGGCCCAGCACCACCTGGGCGATCTCATCGGCGCGATGCGCGCCTATCGGGTAGCGCGCAAGCTTGGAGATGGCTTTGTCGAACGGGCGGCCTATCCCCTGGCCCTGGCCCTGTTACAGGAGGGTAAAGACCCATCGACCGATCCGGTGTGGGGTGATCTATCGGCCGAGGAACAGGCGATGTTGGCCCAGGCGTCCACATTCCAGCGACGGCCATACAAACCCACACCAGAAGCACCGCCGCTCTGGCGAGCCTTGGCTGCCCTGGATCAGGACGAACACGAACAAGCACGCACACTCCTGGATACCGTTCTAGAAGCACTTACCAATCCTACAGAAGAGGGATTGGCTCATTATTACCGGGGCGTCCTGGCGGGGCAGGAAGAGAACTGGGACGAAGCCCGCCGCCATTGGAACGCCGCCCGGGCAGTGGGTCTGACACTGCCACGTTTGAAAGACAACCTGGGTGAACTCTACCACCGGATGGCCGAGCAGCGGCTGGTCGATGGCGACCCCCTGGAGGCGCTGGCTGCCGCCTTCGAGGCGGTTCGCAACGACGAGGGCAGCAACAAGCTCCAGGAACTCATCTCCCAGGCCCACCAGCGACTCGCTTACCAGGCTGCTTCTGATGGACAATGGAAAGCAGCCCAGGATCACTGGAAGGCAGCCGACAAGGCCGAGGGCGGCGGCTTTCGCCTGGCCTACAATCTCGCGCTGGCCCACGAGCGGGCCGAGGAATTCTTCGTCGCCGGTGAGCGCTGGCGCGAGGCCCTGCGCCGCCGACCACGCCGCGACGAGCATCCTGACGCCATCGACGACGAACAGGTTGCCCTGCTATGGCGCCGCTCGGCCGAGGCCTACACCAAGGCGGGAGAATACGACGAGGCGGTCAACGTCTACAAGAACGCCGTCAAGTGGAACCCCGATCACCTGGGCACCCGGATGCAGCTGGCCGAGACGTTGCTCCACAACGGACAACTGAAAGCAGCGGAGAACGAATTGGATCGCATCCTGGAACGAAACCCCGACCACGTACCGGCCCTGGTCCGTATGGGCGAGGTCATCAATGCCCAGGGTAGTTGGTGGCGGTGGGAGGATCCCACGATTTACTGGGAACGGGCACTGAGGCTAGAGCCAGACAACGGCGCCGCCCGCCAGTTGCTGGTCGAGTACTACCAGGACGAGGCGGAGTACTTCATTTCGTGGGGCAACTTCTACCAGGCCATCGAGATGTATCGGCAGGCGCTGGAAATACTGCCCCATACCGGCCAGCTCCTGGCCGGTATGGGGGGCTGTCACCTCCGGATCGGCGATGACGCTAAGGCTGAACACTATTTTCGAGAGGCGCTATCCCACGCCGCTGCTGATCTGAAGGTATACGAGGAAATCATCCACGCCTGGTTCGACGTCGACGAGCCCTACGAGGCCTGGGCGGTCCTGGAGCAGGCCGAGGATACCATGGATTCGATTTCCTACGATTTTTATCTTTCCCAGGCCCATTATTGCATGAAAGAATACGTCATTGAAGTCGTGCGTCCATGGATCGATCGGGCGATAGAACGCGCGCCGTCCCACGTCCCAATTTTCGTCATCGTCGGGGAGATGGCTGTCTCGACCGGTGACGCCGAAATCGGCCGGGAATACCTGGGCCAGGCCCTGGAGGTCGGTCAACAACCGGGACAGGCCCATCTCCTGTTGGGTATCCTCGCCGGCTTAAGCGGAGAAATGGACGAGGCCAGAGAGCACTGGAAGCAAGCCGAAAAAATCGCCCGACGCAATCGCGACACAGCGTTGGAAGAGCGCATCGAGCACGCGCGTATGCTGTTCAGCGCCCCCCCCGGTTTATTAGATTTTCTTCTCCGTATGGGTCCAGGCGGCCCATTCCCACCGGATTTTTACGACGATGACGATTATTATGATGACGACGATTTCGACGAGGATTACTTCTAATGAGAGAGATGCCCAGACCTGAAGGTGGCCCCGGCGAACGTGGGGATCGAGGCGAGCGCGGCCCCCACTCACATGCACGAGGCCCCAATCCAAATCTGAACAGCAGCGACCCCTACGCCGTGCTGGGGCTGTTGCGAGGCGCCGCGCCGCGCGAGATCAAGCGCGCCTATTTCAGCCTGGTACGGGAGTATCCGCCAGAGGAAAACCCCGACGTCTTCAAGATCATTCGAGCGGCCTACGAGAAACTGCGCACAGCCGACGTCAAGGCTGAGACCGATCTGTTTCTATTCCAAGCGCCGTATCCCTGGGAACCTCGCAAGCGCCGTTCCAAGATCGACCTGGAGGTGCACGCCGAAGACGTCGAGCGACTCTTACGACAACACGGCGACATAGGAAAGACCAGTTTCAAACAGGATTACCGGCCGGTCCAGTTATGAGCGATCGCCGTCAAATCTGGGAGACGCTGTCGACGTTGCTGGCCCAATTGGAGCAGGAGGTGGAAACGGCGCTGGCGCAAAAAGCCCAGCCCAGCGCAGCAGTGGAGGCGCTGGAGCAGGAAATCCACAAGTTGGGCAAGGTTCAGTTCAAGACCAACGCGCTGGTCGAAAGCCAGGACGCCCGGTGGGCCCGGTGGGAAGAAGCGCTGGCCCACATCCAGGAAGAGCGACAACAGCGCCAGCAACTGGTGGAGACCATCGCCAGCGAGCGCGTCACCGCCCGCGAGCGCGAACTCCTGGAGACGATCCTGCCGGCCCTGGACGGCCTGGAAAACGCCATCGCCAGCGGCAAAAAGTACCTCCAGGTGCGGGACAAGGCCGCCCAGTCCCCCCACCTGACCCCGGCCCAGGCCACGCTCGTCTCGCCGGCCGACCGGGCAAAGTTGGCCGGTTGGCTGGAGGGCCTGCGGCTGGTTCGCCAGCGGCTGCTAGCGGTCCTGGAAGCGGGCGGCGTGACACCCATCCCGACCGTCGGGCATCCCTTCGACCCGTACCTCCACGTGGCCGTCGGCGCCACCCAGCAGGGAACGGGAGCACCGGGCGCCATCGTGGCGGAAGAGCGACGGGGTTACCAATCCTCCAACGGCGTTCTGCGTTACGCCGAGGTGATCGTGTACCGCCCGTCACAAGATTAGATTATTCAACAGCGTATGCTGTAGCAAGGAGAGCGAAAGATCATGATCGTTGGCATCGATTTAGGCACCACAAATTCTGGGGTCTCCGTCGTCAAGAACGGCGCGCCCCAGATGTTACCCAACGGGGACGAACGCATCATCCCTTCGGTAGTAGGATATTCACCGCGCGGCCAGTGGCTGGTCGGCACACCAGCCCGGAACCAGTACGTCCTCGACCCGGACAACACCGTCCAATCTATCAAGCGCCAGATGGGCGCCGACACCCAGATTCAACTGGGGGGACGAACGTTCACGCCGCCGGAGATCTCGGCCTTCATCCTGCGGGAACTGAAGACTGTCGCCGAGCGCAACCTGGGCCAGGAGATTGACGAGGCGGTCATCACCGTGCCGGCCTATTTCTCCGACGCCGCCCGGCGGGCGACCCGCGACGCCGGAAAAATCGCCGGTTTCGACGTGCGGCGCATCATCAACGAGCCGACCGCGGCCGCCCTGGCCTACGGGCTGAACATGGTCGAGGACCAGATGGTGCTGGTCTACGACCTGGGCGGCGGCACCTTCGACGTGTCGCTGGTCGAACTGATGGGCGGCATCGTCGAAGTGCGCGCCAGCCACGGCAACACCCACCTGGGCGGCGACGATTTCGACCTGCGCTTGACCGAGTTGATCGCCCAGCGCTTCGAAGAGCAACACGGTATCGACCTGCGACAGAATCGCCGGGCCTGGGCCCGGTTGATTCGGGCCACCGAGGCAGCCAAGATCGAACTCTCATCCCATCCTTTCGCCTGGATTCGGGAGGAATACATCGCCGAAAGTCGGGGCATCCCCCTCCACCTGGAATACGAGGTCAGCCGCCAGGAGTTCATCGAGGCCATCGGTGACCTGCTGGAGCAGACGCTCGTATCGATCGACCAGGTGATGCAGGATGGGCGGGTGACACCCGACGAGATCACCCAGGTGCTCCTGGTAGGCGGATCGACCCGCATCCCGGCGATCTGGGATATGGTAGCCAATTACCTGGACACCGAGCCGCATATGTCGATCAACCCGGAGGAGGTCGTGGCCCTGGGCGCGGGTGTGCAGGCGGCCATCATCGACGGCGTGCCCATCGACGCCATCCTGGTCGACGTGACCCCTCACTCCCTGGGGATCGAGGTGGCCGAGGTCCGCATGGGCCGCATCATCTCCGACCGCTACAACGTCCTCATCCACCGTAATACGACCATCCCGGTGACCAAGGAGGAGGTCTACTCCACGCTCCACCCGGAACAGGACAAGGTGCAGATTGCCGTCTACCAGGGGGAGAGCGCCATCGCGTCGGAGAACGTCCTGCTGGACAAGTTCATGATCACCGACCTGGAACCGGAACATCCCGGCGAATTGGCCAAGGTGACGGTCCGCTTCGATTTCGACGTCAACGGCATTCTCAAGGTGACGGCCCAGGACCGTCGCACAGGGCAAGAGAAGGACATCACCATCGAGGCCTCCAAGACCCGCCTGAGCGAGATCGACATCCTGAAAGCCCAGAAACAGATCGACCAGACGGTGGCCCAGTCGGCCACGCTCGCCGTGCTGACGGGACGGGCCAAGCGTCTCCTGGAAGGCGACCAGCTAGAGAAAGAAGCACACGCCCAATTGGAGACGCTCCTGGCCGACATCCAGGCCGCCCAAGATACCCAGATGGCTGAAGATGCCGACGAGGCGGAAGACCTGCCTCGCCTGTCGGACATGGAGGATGAATTATTGGATCTCCTGTTCGACTTGGAGAACGACTGAGCGCACCAACGCTCGCTACGTATGACGGATCGCTACGCCAGGATATAGAACGCAGGAGGTTTATGACAGATGCAATTTTTCGGCATACTGCTGATCGTCGTTGGTATAGCCAGCATCTTTGCCAAGGATCTGATCTGGAAACTCGTCGTTTTCAATAATCAGTTGCGCGGGAGGGCATCAGAGCGAACGGACGTGTGGGACACATGGACGACCGTCTTCGGTGCGATCATCGCCGTCGCGGGCTTGATAGCCCTGCTGAAAGGTTGAGTCGGCGGATATTGACGCGCTACCGGCAGGCCGTCTCTATGCATCCAAAACGTGATCCGTTATTCGCCATTCCCCATTCCCCATTCCCCATTCCCCATTCGTCATTAGCTCCCTTATGAAAACCACCCCTGACGACCGCCAGAAGCTATACGTCACATTAGCCAGCTGCCTGCTCCTGGCGCTGGCCTGGGGCCTGTGGTTGTGGCGGCTGGACGCCAGCGACCTGACCTTCGACGAGACCGCCACCTACTTCGTCGCCCACCGCCCCCCGCTTGAGATCCTCCAATACCTACAGCGGGCGATTCGGGAGCATCCCCCCGTCTATTACCTGCTCATCCGCTGCTGGATGACGCTCGTCGGGGCCAGCGAGTTCAGCCTGCGGGCCTTCTCTGTCTCCGCCGGGATGATCGCATTGGCCCTGACCGGACGGCTGGGACGCTTGATCGACACCAGAAGGGGCGATGATCTTATGCTGGCAACGTCGACTTTGATCCCCATCGCCCTGCTCGCCGTCACGCCAGGGATGGTCTTCTACGCCCGCGACGCCCGGATGTACAGCCTGGGCGTCGTCTGGACGCTGCTCGCGGCGACGCTTTTCCTGCGCGATTGGCTCCGTCCCGCCGCCCCACCCCGCCCCCGGGCCGTCGCCGCCCTGGTCGCCGTCCATGCCCTGGCCCTCTTCACCCACTATTACCTACTTTTTCCCATCCTGATCCAGGCCCTGGCCCTGCTCGTCGCCCGCCGGCGGCGAGCCTTTGCGATCTGGTGCGCGGCCCACGTCCCCCCCGCCATATTCGGGTTGATCTGGCTGGCCCTGTCGCCGGGCCTCCAAATGACGACCGATAGTCTCGTCCCCCGTCTCAACCTACACTTGCCGACCGTCGCGCAAGCGACGTGGATGATGGACAGATTGCTCTTCAGCCCAATCATATTTGAACGTCGCAATTTACTCTATGGGCTGCTGGCGCTGACGGCCGCCGGTCTACTCCTGGTCCTTTGGCATCGCTGGCGCGCCGGTACGTGGATGGCTCTCATGCTGATGCTTCCGC
>DSAR01000057.1 GCA_011046405.1 Chloroflexota bacterium
AGATTAGTGACAATTCGTGTAAACCTGTCCTGAGCGTACGTAGTCGAAGGATTCGTGGCGAAAAATTGACCACTTGCTAAGCCAACCAGGCGAATTACCAGAGAGCCCACGAAAAACCCAAAGAGTAGCGACAATTCGTATGATTCATGGCGAAAAATTGACCGCTCGCCAAGCTAACCATGCGAACTGCCAGAGAGCCCAAATTGATAAGCGCCTAACCCGGACAAAGCCTGAACCCAAAATAGGACAAAGTCATTTTAACACAACATGGCCAATTGTGAAGGGTTCAAAGCACTAACTCAACAACGCCTAAGCACTACGATAAATATCCCCCTCCCATCCATTAGGTTCATTTTGGGAGACGCCGACGCTTTTATTCATGCATTGCTTATGGTATACTTACCTCAAAGCAAATCTATATGGAGGTAAAAAATGGAGGTAAAAAATGAAACATTTTCTTAGTATAGCCGATCTCACGCCCGAGCAGTTCCGGGGATTACTGACGCTGGCAATCAAACTCAAAGAGGAACAGAAATCCGGCAGCGGCCGTCCGCTCCTCAAAGGCAAAACCCTGGGCATGGTCTTTCAGAAGCCATCCCTGCGCACCCGCGTCTCCTTCGAGATGGGGATGATCCAACTGGGTGGACAAGCGCTCTACCTCTCCCCCTTCGAGATTCAATTGGGAAAACGCGAGAGTGTGGCCGACGTCTCGCGCGTGCTCTCCCGTTACGTCGATGGCATCATGGCCCGCGTCTTCGGTCACGCCGACATCGTCACGCTGGCTGAATACGCTGGCGTCCCCGTCATCAATGGGCTTTCTGACTACAACCACCCCTGCCAGGGAGCGGCCGATTTCCTGACCATCGTGGAAAACAAGGGGCAAGACCTCAAAGGTCGCAAATTGGTCTTCGTCGGGGATGGCAACAACGTCGTCACCTCCCTGCTCTTCGGCGCGACGCTGCTGGGGATGGACTTCACCATCACCGGGCCCCGAGGTTATGAAATGCCCCCCGGCGTCTGGGCCCTGGGCCAGAAATTCGCCGCTCAGAGCGGGAGCCACATCGCCGCCACGACCGACGTGCACGCCGCCGTCGAGGGCGCTGACGTCATCTACGCCGACGTGTGGGCCTCGATGGGGCAAGAGGAGGAAGCGGCCGAGCGCGCCCGTATCTTCGAGCCTTACCAGGTCAATGAGGCGTTGCTCGCCGAAGCCAAGGACGACGTCATCGCTATGCACTGCCTGCCCGCCCATCGGGGACAAGAGATCACCGATGGGGTCTGCGACGGTCCCCACTCCGTCCTATGGGACCAAGCCGAAAACCGGATGCACGCTCAAAAAGCCATCCTGGTCGAGTTGATGGCCGACGAGAGTCAATAGCAAGACGGCTACCTGCCGGACACTTTCGCTCTCTGGGATTTCGCGTGGCAAGACTCTAAAAAACCTTTAGGGCAACCAATAGAATCCTTGTACAGCAAGCAAGAATTTGGCGGCCAATGGCTCCTTTTTGGTTCTGGCTCAGAAGCGCAGCGGCTTCGTCCAGGTTAGGGTCTATGATTGGCCACGCGAAATCCTGAGACCCAAAATCTTTTCATAACGGTCAAGTGCGTAACGCCTAATTGTAACCAACAGACACAGAGCTATGCAAGTATCTTCTCAATAAACAGGGGAAAAGTAAGGCGCAGGCAACATCGCGAGCACGCTCGCGATGTTGCACGCATTCCGCCTTACTTTTCCCCCAACTTATCGAGAGGATACCATTCAATCGAGGTTCTATTATGGCAAGAAATCGTGAAGTCTTCGAAAATGCAATGCGTGATGGGGCCAGCGCAGCTTGGGAGCAGGATTGGGAAAAGGCTATCGCTGCCTACCAGCGCGCACTGGCGGAGTACCCAGACGACGCCACCGTTCTTTCCAGCTTGGGCCGGGCACACCTCAACGCCGGTCAGTACGAGGAAGCGTTGGACGCCTATCAGCGAGCCAGCCAGATCACGCCCGGCGATCCAGCCCTGTACGAGCACATTGGCGAAGCTCAGGAAAAATTGGGGCACGATAAACAGGCGGCCCAGGCGTATCAAAAAGCGGCTGAGTATTACGCCAGGCACAATCAACACCAGCCCGCGGTAGACCGATGGAAAGATGCGATCCGCGTCTGGCCCGACAGCCTGCCCGCCCACGCGAAATTATTGCAATACTACCAGGCTCAAGGACAGGCCCAACAGGCTATCGAGGAAAGCCTGGCTGTCGCCCGCATCTACGAAAAGCGAGGGCACAAAGATTACGCCATCAAAGCCTGCCAACATGCCCTCAAGCTCTCGCCCCACGATCCTGAAATTCAGGCTTATCTGGACCAGTTGCGCTACAAAAAAACATCTCCCGCCCCGGAAATCGACGAAGAAATCCCTGCAGCTGAAGCCGACCTGATGGCCGCCATGCAGCAACCATTGGACGCCACGACGCTGAACTTCGAAACGATGGAAAGAATAGAAGAAGAGAAAGAAGTAGAAGACCGGGGGAATCCCGTCGAGATCACCCGCCAGAAGGCCCTCTCTGACCTGGCCGAAAGCTTTTTCGAAGACGAGATACCGGCCCCGTCTGACGCCGCCCCTCCCTCCCTCAGCAAGGCCGAGATCGATACCCTCCTGGGACAGGCCATTGACTTCCAGACCCGGGGGAAAGTCATCGAGGCTATCGAAGCATATGAAAAAGTCCTCGACGCCAACGCCCCTCAAGCCGCCGTCCACTTCAATCTGGGCCTACTCTATCAAGAGAAATTGCGTTTCGAAGACGCCATCGAACAATTCGAAGCGGCCATCACCCATCCCGACTACGTATTGGGCAGCCACTTCGCCCTGGGCGAGTGCCAACGGGCCCGGGGACGGATCGACGAAGCCCTGGAACATTTCATCGAAGTCCTCAAAATCGTCGACCTATCCACCGTCCAGCGGGAACAGGCTGACGATCTGATTCAACTATATGAAAGCCTTGCCGATAGTTACCTGGTCAAAGGGGAGCAGGAACAGGCCCTGGAATTCACCAATTCCCTGGTCAAATTTCTCAGCGATAAGGGATGGGAAGACAAGGTCGCCAAGGCCCGCCAGCGATTGGACGTCCTGACCCAGGAAGGCCCAGCGCTGAGCCTGGCCGAGGTATTGACCATACCTAATTCGGAACACGTCATGGAGTCCATATCCCTCTCCCAGGAATACGTCAAGCGAAGTATGCACTACACGGCATTGGAAGAATGCGCGTATGCCCTGGACTACGCGCCCAACTTCCTGCCTATTCATCAGCAAATGGCCCAAATTTTGGTTTCGATGGGTAAGATAGAGCAAGCCATCGCCAAATTTGTCGTCACGGCCGATACGTACGGCATACGGGGCAACATTGCTTCGGCGATGTCCATGTACCAGCGTGCGCTGAAGCTGACCCCGATGGATACGCATGTACGCACCAAATTGATCGATCTGCTGACCAGCCACGGAGAAATCGATAAAGCGCTTGAAAACTACCTGATCCTGGCCGACAGCCACTACCATATGGCCCAGATGGACAAATCGCGCGACATCTACCTGGAAGCACTCCGCCTGGCCCCCCGGGGCACGCCAGAAAAGCGTTGGGAGGTTCGCATCCTGCACAAGATCGGCGACATTGACATGCAATTGGTGAACTGGAAAAACGCGATCGAAGTCTACGAAAGGATTCGCGAACTCGCCCCTGACGACGAACGCGCCCGGTTGACACTGATGGACCTCTATTACCGCTTTGGACGCTCGGAAGCAGCGATCATAGAAC
This sequence comes from Chloroflexota bacterium, assembly GCA_011046405.1. Taxonomy (GTDB): domain Bacteria; phylum Chloroflexota; class Anaerolineae; order B4-G1; family B4-G1; genus DSAR01. The sequence continues at coordinate 3,794 of DSAR01000057.1, forward strand.
TGGACAAACTCCTTCAAATCTATAAGGAAGATCAGAAGTCAGAACGCATCTTCACCATCTTGGAAAACGCCGTTCGGGACAAGCCGGACAATATCCCCCTACGCACTCGGCTGGCCCAGGCCCACCTGGATGCCGGTAACGTCAACGCCGCGTTGGAACACCTGGACAAACTCGGCGATATGCAAATAGAAGCCGGACGAGTCGAGGATGCCAAAGCGACCATCCGCGTCATTATCGCCCTCAAACCGCCCAACGTCGAAGCCTATCAACAGGTGTTCGACCAACTTGGATAACACAAGGTCGGAATTGTGACGAACTTATTATGGTATCTGCAACGGCTCGACTGGATAGACGCCCTGGACATCCTTCTCGTGGCCTTCATACTTTTCTGGGTGCTCTACCTCGTCCGAGGAACCCGGGCCGTGCCGCTCCTGCGGGGCATCGTCATCTTGATCATTGTCGTCACGCCCTTGAGCGGTCTGATCCGGTTGCGGGCCTTCAGTTGGCTGACCCAACAGGCCCTGCCAGCGCTGCTGGTGGCCATCCCGGTCGTCTTTCAGCAGGAATTACGCCATGCCCTGGAACGTCTGGGGCGCGCAGGCACGCTGCTGGGCCGGACGTCCAGCGACCGCGCGATGTTGGAACGAACCCTGGCGCGCGTCTCCCAGGCCAGCATCACGCTCGCCGAACGGAAACACGGCGCGCTCATCGTCTTGGAGCGCGAAACCGGTCTGCAGGAGTTCACCGATAGCGGCCTCTCTCTCGACGCCACGGTCACGTCCGAGATCCTGCTCACGATATTCGATCCCCATACCATCCTGCACGATGGCGCTGTCATCATCCGGGATGGAAAGATCACCGCCGCCGCCTGCGTTCTGCCCCTTTCAACCGCTTTTCTCGCTGATCGTCAGCTCGGGCTGCGCCATCGAGCCGCCATCGGTGTGACCGAAGACAGCGACGCGGTCGCCGTCGTCGTGTCGGAAGAGCGAGGCGCCATCTCCATTACCCACAACGGGCGCATCATCCGCAACCTGGACGCCAAACGGCTCCAGGCCGTGCTAACGGCCTTCTTCCAACCAGCGCTGGAGCGCGCCTGGCCTCAATGGAGCGAACGTCTGCGGCAGACAATGGCCCAACTAACGAAACGAGTTGAATTGTGAAAAACGGACCGCGATGGATCGCTCAAAATTCCGCCCTGATACTCCTGGCCCTCGCCCTGGGCGCCCTGGTCTGGATTGTCGCCCTGGAACGAGAGGATCCCACGGTAGAGGACGTCTATCCCCAATCCCTCCCCGTCTCGCTGTCTGGATTAGCAGAGGGCATGACTGTCGTGGGAACGTTTGACGAATACGTGCGAATCGTCGTCCGCGCCCCCCAATCTGTGTGGAACAACCTCGACCCCGATGATTTCCTGGTCATCGCCGATCTGGCAGATCTGGAAGCGGGCATCCACCAGGCGCCCGTCCAGGTTTCTCTCGATAGACCACCATCCAGGGTGATCTCGGTCGAACCAAGACAGGTCACCGTCGAATTGGAACGTCAAATCGAGCGCCTGGTGCCGGTTCAAGTTTACGTTGAGGGCAAACCCGCCCTGGGGTACATCGCCCGGGAAGCCAACGTTACGCCTACCCACGTCACCATCGTGGGCCCGAGCAGTTACGTGCCCCGCGTGCTTGAGGCGGCCGTCTGGATCTCGGTGCAGGGCGCCAATGTATCCATCGATGACGAATTCCCCATCCAACTCCTCGACGAGGAAGGCGATCCCGTTCCCAACATCTCGGCCCAGGTCAAGCAAGTCCAAGTTCAGGTACCTATCGAACTGCACGCCTATTATCGCCCGCTGGTGGTCAAGGTCATCCTCGAAGGCGAATTTGCTGCTGGTTATCGGATTACGAACATCACCGTCGACCCCCCCAGCGTGACTGTGTTTGGCTCGCCCAACGTCCTCAACGCCCTCCCCGGCTACATAGAAACCGAACCCATCAACCTGGAGGGCGCCCAGGCGGACATCGTCGTGCGGCCGGCATTGGACGTCCCCGAGAGCGTTTCGGTCGTCATGGAAAGACAACCCGTCGTCAGGATCTCCATCGAACCCCTCCAAAGCAGCCGGACGATCGTCGTCACGCCCAGAACCCAGGGGTTGGAACCGAATTTCGCCGCTAAAATCTCGCCAGAAACGGTCGAGATCATCCTGAGCGGCCCACTGCCGATGTTAGAAAGCATCTCTCCTGCTGAAGACGTGCGCGTCGTGCTCGATCTCTTCGACCGGGCACGCGGCACGTACCAGATCGAGCCAGAGGTCATCGTCCCCGAAGGCGTGACGACTCAAAGCATTCTCCCGTCTACGTTACAGGTCGAGATATTCAGCAAACTGACGCCCACACCTACTGTGTCACCTCCAGAGGATTAAAGGGCCTAACCAAAATTTCTATCGCTAATCCCTTTTAGTTCCGGCTCTGTCCGGATTAGGAAGTCAGGAAACCGTCAATTATGAGCAACCCAATTATCGCCCTGGTCGGCCGGCCAAACGTCGGCAAGTCCACTCTTTTCAATCGCATCATCGGAGAGCGCCTGGCCGTCGTGCACGAGAAGCCAGGCACCACCCGCGATCGGTTGCACGCCGTCAGCGAGTGGAACGGCATCATCTTCACCCTCGTAGACACCGGCGGCATCGAAGTACTCCCGGAGACTGTCGCGACCGGACGACGCCCCGGCCCCGAGCGCGTCCTCTCACAAGATTCGGCATCCTTCATCCCACTGATCCGCGCCCAGGCGGAACAGGCCATTCGAGAGGCCGACGCCATCATCTTCATCACCGACGTCACGAGTGGCGTGACCGCCGCCGACGAGGAAGTCGCCGACATTCTACGGCAGGCGGAATGCCCCGTCTTCGTCGCCGCCAACAAAGCTGACAACGTCCAGCGCCACTCCGACGCACTGGAATTCTACGCCCTGGGCATCGGAACCGTTTATCCGATCTCCGCCTTACATGGATCTGGCGTGGCCGATCTGCTGGATGACGTCATCGAGACCCTCCCAAAACCATCTAAAGACGGGGAATTGAGATTCGAATATCTGGAGGAGGAGGAGGAGGAGGAGAAAAACG
>DSAR01000498.1 GCA_011046405.1 Chloroflexota bacterium
AAACTGTTATGAATGGCCTGAAGGGGATTGTTGATCTCGTGGGCGACGGAAGCTGCCAGCCGTCCAATAGCCGCCATCTTCTCTGCCTGGACCAGTTGAGCCTGCGAGCGTTCCAATTCGTCGGCGAAGTCGGCCAACTCACGATACAGGTTAGCATTATCGACCGCGACGGCCACCGACGCAGCCATTGCTTGCAAGAGTTCCAAATCCTGGATGCTGAAGGCGCCGTCCAATTTATTGACCTCAATGGCGCCAATGACGTCGTCCCGGACTAGAAGCGGCACGCAGAGAATGGCCCGCGACGTAAATCCTTTCTCCTCGTCCACCTCAGCCCGGAAATGCGGGTCCAGGTCGACGTTGTTGACGAGCTGTGCTTCACCCGACGTCACGACGTATCCCATGATCCCTTCATCTGGATCGATCACCTTTCCGGCGCTCCATCCCCGGTTTGGGCTTAACGCCTTGCGGAAGACGAGGTTGCCCGTTTCTTCATCTACTAGCACCACCGAACCGGCCTCGACCCGCAAGATCTCCCGGATACCCTGGATCGTCGCTTCCAATACTTCATCCAGTTCCAGGCTAGAACTGACCATCCGATTGATCTCGATGAGGGTCGAGAGCTCCTGGTTGCGTCGGCGCACCGCCTGTTCACTGCGACGAATGCGCATCACGGCGTCGATCCGCGCCAGGAGTTCCTGGGGGTCGAAGGGTTTGGTCAGATAATCATCCGCGCCTAATCCCAATCCCAACGTCTTGTCGCTGATGGAATCGAGCGCCGTCGTCATAATGATAGCGGTGTTTTGCAAAACTGGATCGGCCTTGACGCGGGCGACGACCTCGTACCCATCCATACCCGGGACCATGATGTCCAACAGCACCAGGTCAATTTCTCGTTCGGTCTTGGCCTCTCGATGGAGGAGTTCTAACGCTGCTTCACCGGAGTGGGCAACGAGCACCTCGCTCCGGACTAACGACAGCATATTTTGCATCAACTCTACCATTTCCGCGTCGTCTTCGACCACGAGGATCCGGGGAACTGGCGTTTGTTCTATCTCGTTCATCTCTCACCCGTTCGTCACTTGCCATCATGCTTATTTGTCATTATAAGACTTTTCCGCCATGCACACAAATACGCTACTCGCCGCTCTCGACCGACAAATCGATGTCCAGGGTCTCGATATGCCACAACTCACTCGGCGAAGCGGGGTCTAGGGTAAAGTTCAACACGTTGGGCCGAATGATGGCAGTGCGAAGCCACATGAACAGGGGGATCGCCGGCAATTCTTCAGAGAAAATGATCTGAGCCTGCCGGTGATATTCCTCGTAGGCTGGTGTGCCCGGCAATGCTCGAAGCGCTGCCTGGCATACTCTGTCATATTCGGGGTTATGATATCCACTGACGTTAGCGCCCAACCACTGATTCGGTTCTGGTATCTCTGACGACACGTAATGCCCACATAGCGGGATTTTGCCAAACCACCAGGCCGTCTTGGCCATATCGAAGCGACGACCGAAGAGCGGTCCCTCGGGGCCATTGGCAAACAATTCCCAGGAAGGACGTGCGTCCACGTTCACGCGAATGCCGCAATCGGCCAGATAAGCCTTGATGATGCGGGCCACCTGCTGAGATGCCGGTATGTCGGACGAGGTCAACAGGTTGATTGCAAAAGGTGTTCCCGGAGAAACGCCCGGGACCCGGTACGCCTCTCTCACACCATCCTCGTTTCTATCCACCCAACCCGCTCCCTCCAGCAAAGCCCGGCCCATCTCCGGATTGTATCCCCAATGCAACAGATATACGCCGGCGTATAGTGGGTGACTTGGAGGCAGGTAACTGTCGGGCACCACGCTCCGCCCATACGTCACCTCATCCATGATGGCCTGCCGGTCGATGCACTGGATAATGGCCTGCCGAACGTTCACGTTGCCGAAGAAATCGGGCCGCTGATAGTCGAAGGCTGTCTCAAGGCCAAAGTCGATGTGTTCCCATCCAGTCGTGGGCACAGACAACATGCGCAGCAGTCCCCGCTGCTCGGCCTGGATCAAGAGCGGCATCGAAAGTTCAAAATTGGCGTCGTGTGTCCCGATGTCGCACTCCCCCGAAAGCAAGCGAGCCGTCACATCTGGCGTTCCTGAGGCAAATCGAAACACGACCTGCTCCACTTTCGGGAGTCCCTCGTCTGCCCGGAAGTAATGGGGGTTGCGGGACAGCCGGATGTAATCCCCTGCGACCCATTCGTCGACGACGAATGGGCCCCATCCCAACGGGTCTCGCCGGGTCTCCATGGCGCGTAACAGATCCTCTGGTTCGCGGCCCTCCAGTTGATGCCGGGGAAGCGGAGCAAAAAAGTTGAGGTAATAAGTCGAATCGATGAAACCGGGCGCGCCAACCCATTGAATCTGATTTTCTCCCGAGATGCGATAACGGAGCGTGCGTTCGACCAGGTAATGACGACCGGGCGTCTTGGGATCCGAGGCAACCTCAAATGCAAAAATCGAATCTTCCGGCGTGACCAGCTCGCCATCCGACCAGGTTACGTCGTCGCGCAGGGTAAAGGTCGCCTCGACGCGCTCCATTTGCAACGAGCCCTCTTCAAACGTCACGGCACACTCGTCAGTCCGGCACCCACTCGGCAGGACGCGCACGCCGTTGGTCAACGTCACGACTTCCCCCCCAGCGTTGAGCACGACACTTCCCTCCCGGACACGTACTGACCGGGTGAGGGCATCGCCGTCGGCAATGCTGGGCACCTTCTCCAGAATCACCGGTCGATACGCATATCCCACGTAATCGATCGGTCCATCGTAGAGCGCTTCCATCACGTGCCGTGTAGCCGGTCGACGAGAGCCGCCGTAAAGATACAATGTGTCCGGCTCACCAACCACACAGATGTTCAGTGCTTTTTCAGGCGGGGGCGTGGGCATCGGAATAAACGAAGGAGCCGCCGTCGCCGTGACGACGACTGTCTCCGGCGGAGACGTCACCGTGACGGTGATAATCTGGGAACAACCCGCAAGCAACCAGAGCGTAACCATAAAAAGCAAGCACGTCCATTTGAACTGATGCAACATTCATCACCCTCCTTTGATGAGCGAGTATAACATCACACGAAACGAAATGCAACCCCACACCAGTCGACGATTTGACGCGCTGATGAAGCCGTGTTATACTGCACCCCGTTGAATTGGGGCCTAACCGATTAGGATTCTTGCACAGCGAGCAAGAGTTTGGTGGCCAATGGCTCCTTTTTGGCTCTGGCTCTGTCCAGGTTAGGAGATGTTCTTTTCTTAGAGCGACCCTATGTCTATAGCGGTCGCTCTTTCCTGAGAAAATACCAACCTATGTCGACAAAAGCTGAAACCGGTCACGTTTGTAACGAGGATATGCGCACCAAAGCGCTCGAAATTTTATTGAACGGCGGACTGGTCGCTTTACCTACTGATACAGTCTATGGCCTGGCTGCGTTGCCCTGGGACATAGATGCTGTGACCCGTTTGTACGAAGCCAAGCAACGCCCTGCAGACAAAGCCATTCCGCTACTGCTATCGGACGCGGACCAGATAGGGCCGGTGACCACCCTCTTTGCCCGGCTCGAAACCTGCGTTCGAGAATTAATCAGTCGCTTTTGGCCTGGCGGGCTTACGCTCATTCTTCCCAAGTCGCCGAAGGTTCCCGATGTGATCAGCACAACCCCCACCGTCGCCCTACGGGTCCCCGATCACAATCTCACCCGTGACATCATCGCTCAAAGCGGTGGCGCTTTGGCCGTTACCAGCGCCAATATATCGGGTCAACTGGCCCCCATCACGGCCCAGGAGGTCGAAAAACAATTGGGGAAGCGCATCGACTTCATCCTCGACGGCGGGCCTTCCAAGGGCGGTATGCCCTCCACCATTTTGGATTGCACCGACCTGCCACCCACGCTGTTGCGGCGCGGGGCCATTTCGGAAAAGGATCTGCGGGCGGTCATCGGCCCGATCATTGGAACTAAAAAATCGTAAGGAGATAAAAAGCGTGTGTCATCAAAAAGGATTTACGCTATGGTTTACCGGCCTTTCGGGCTCGGGTAAGACGAGCATCGCGCAAACGGTTGAAGAGGAACTACGGGCTCGCCAGATCAAGGTCGAGCGTTTGGATGGCGACATTGTGCGGCAGAGTTTGACCCGAGACCTGGGGTTCAGCAAAGAAGATCGCGACAAAAACATTGAGCGGGTGACCTTCGTGGCTAAACTGCTCACCCGGAACGGGGTCGCCGTTCTGTGTTCGTTCATCTCTCCCTATCGAGCGCGGCGCGCCAAATCACGGGAGGAGATCGGGGAATTTTTGGAGGTCTTCGTCGAGTGCCCGGTAGAGGAATGCGCCCGGCGGGACGTCAAAGGTCTCTACGCCAAGGCTTTCGCCGGTGAGATCGAGAACTTCACCGGGGTCTCCGATCCTTACGAGGACCCCGAAGCGCCCGAGATTGTATGCCACACAGCCCAGGAAACAGTGGTGGAAAGCGCTGCCAAAATTATTTCCTACCTGGAGACCGAGGGCTATATCCCCGCAATTTAACCCGGAAAAAGCCGCTTCGCTTCTAAAAGCCGCTTTATGGTTAGGCCCTAGTAACTGCTGCTCAGCCTAGTGCCCGTTTGCAGCAGATGGGTGGGGGTTTGGGTTATTTCAAAGCAAAATCCTCTCGATAACCAATTAACATCGAGAGGATTTTTTCCTTACAAGAGATTCAGACCCCAGGTCAGATGTCGCCTGTGGTGAGCCTATTGCTCTAACATGCCGATAAAACTCTCCAACGTCCCCGCTCCCCGGACACGCAACCGGGGCATCTCATAAAGCCTATCGAGCGTATGGGTATCGCCCCACGCCGTCGTCACCGCCCCCCAGTAACCCGTCGATTCAAGGACGTCAATCACGTTGGCGTCGTACTTGCCCCCGGGGTAGCAGAAGAAGCGGGGTAAATGACCGCTATGATAGTGAATGGCCTCTTGAATACCAACAACCTGGTATATCAAATAATCGTAAGAACGTCCTCGCAAATCCACGTGATCCCGGCCGTGAGCCTGGATGTCCATCCCCGCGTCCGACATTTCCTGCATCTGCTGCCACGTCAGGTAATCCGGCGATTCAAAGTGCGCTGGGGTGGCGAGAACAAAGAAGGCGCCTGTGAAACCATGTTCCAACAAAATTGGGAACACGATCTCGTAGGCGTCCCAATACCCATCGTCGAAGGTCAATACGATGGGTTTCTCCGGCAGCGGGTAGCCTTGCGTCAGATAGCGATACAAATCAGTCAGGGTAATCGTATGATAGCCAGCATCCGAAAGATACTGCATCTGGGCCACGAACTTGTCTGGGGTGACAGTCAGATCACGCCGATACCTGTCAGCGTTGGGCGGAAGCTCAGAGACGTAATGATACATCAGAATGGGGACACGGGCATGATCAGGTAGAGGCACCGGCGTTGGTGAGGGTTGGGCCGTCGCGACGACAGCCTTACCTGAAGACGAACGAGACCATATCGTCGGTTTCGCTGTCTGCGGAACGTCCCATCGTCCGCTGGCTATCGGCGCGGCGATCAACAATCCACATAAAAAAATAAGTGATAAGGCCACACCACGGAAGATCAAGACTTTCATATTGCTGCATGGATGACGGGCATGGGTCTGTCTCGAAAAGCAATTGAATCGTCTCATTCCCCTCCTAACCTGAATGAGTCAGAACCAAAAAGGATCATCGACAGCAGAAGCGAAGCGGCTCTTGCTCGCCGTACAAGGATATTATTGGTTAGGCCCTAACCTGAATGAGTCAGAACCAAAAAGGATCATCGACAGCAGAAGCGAAGCGGCTCTTGCTCGCCGTGCAGGGTGTCTATTGGCCTAAAAGATGACCGAGACTGTGTGAAGGATACCGCAGACGAATCAATCTGTCAAGCGCGGCTTTTCGGCATTGCGATGTGCGCTTGACGTCGAGCGACTTTGTGGTAAAATTCTCTTCGCTTGCCCCCATCGTCTAGCCTGGTCTAGGACACGGGCCTTTCAAGCCCGCGACAAGGGTTCGAATCCCTTTGGGGGTACTAACCAAAGGAGTGTCGGAGGAGTGATAATTTCGAGGGGGAAGGTGTAGTATAGCCTTCCCCTTTCGTTTGCCATTTCGATGCGATCGACAAATTGACCTAAGATGGAGCGGCGCGCCTCGATGTCATCTCCTGTTAGCGTAGCTCCGGCGCCAGTCAATACGTCGAGAATTACCTCGTCAGATACCTCTAACTTACTATGTGTGCGTCTCATTTCCAGACTGACCAATGTTTGCGTTAATTCTTCGTGTTCTTGCTCGCGTTTTATGATGCAATCTCCAGCCGCTCTTGCGCCGAATGTTTCGGCCAGGTCGAGCAAGTTACTAATAGCCCGTTCGGCTTCATTGAGTCGGTGGCGCGCTTCCTCTATATTGAAGGTCGAGCGTAACCAAATCATGATTGATCGCCTCATTTACGCCCTCAATTAGCATCTCCACGAATTTAGATGTCATCACGCGATTTAGGACGGTATCCATTACAGCCTGCTCGACTTTTTTGGCATTGATCATTTTCCCATCGCAGCTATCCCATCCCTGCCGTTTTTTTGCTCTGCAGAGATCGTATGGCCAGGGGTTGGGACGTGTTTTGCGGTTGGCGGTGCTGCCGCTCATTGCGGATCCGCAGTAAGTGCAACGGGCCAGACCGGAAAGCAAAAATGAACTGTTCCTGGTGCGTGGCGCTGGCTGCCCTTTTGGGACCGGTCCGAAGTCTACATAGGGCCTAACCGATAGGATTCTTGCACAGCGAGCAAGAATTTGGTGACCAATGGCTCCTTTTTAGCTCTGGCTCTGTCCAGGTTAGGGCCTAACCGATAGGATTCTTGCACAG
>DSAR01000074.1 GCA_011046405.1 Chloroflexota bacterium
CGCAGGCGGAGAAGGCGGCGCCAGGAACCGACGGGGTCCGTGTTACCGGGTTGGCTCTGGTCGACCCTCGTGCTGTCGCTCATCGGCGGTTTCGTGTTGGGCACACTGGCCTTCGATTTCGTGACCAACGCCGAGCGGCTCACAGAACCGATGCGCATCATCTGGCGCGCGTTGACGGTGCTCCCGGCGCAGGACAGCCGCACGTCCTACGGGGCCTTGATGATCTTCGCGCTGACGTGGGTGATGGGCGGCGTCATCTTTACCTCGGAACAGGCCAGGCGGGGCGACTTTGCCAAGCGTCCCGGTGACGGGTGGTTGGCCTTTATCCTGTACCTGTTGGTTTCCCTATCGACAGGATTGAGCTTCGCCCTCGTCCAGGCCAGCCGCCAGGCGGCGCTGATGAACGTCCAGGCTCAGACAATGCAGGATGTGCTCAATGTAGCGCGTCAAGTTGCCAATTTCCTCTTATCTTACTACTACTTCATCGTTTTCACCTTGATCACAGGGGGCTTGATTCTCTTTTTTAAGGTTAAAGAAAGCCCCCGGAAGATCGCGCAGCCGTGGGGCGTCATCTCCCTGCTCGTCTTGATGGTGCTGGTGGGCGCGGTGGCCAAACAGACCAACTTGCAACCCATTCAGGCGGACATCGTTTACAAGCAGGCCGACCCCTATGACCGGAGCAAGCAGTGGTTGGTCGCCATCGAACACTATGATCAGGCCATCGAGATGGTTCCCAGGGAGGATTTCTACTATCTCTATCTGGGGCGTGCCTACCTGGAGTACGCCTCCAGTTTACAAGATCCAGCCGTGCGCGAAGCGGTGATGCAAGACACCGAGGAGACGCTGATCAGGGCCCGGGAGATCAACCCCCTGAACACCGATCACAGCGCCAACCTGGCCCGGATGTATCGGCGGTGGGCCGATTTCGCCTCCGAAGCGGAACGGAAGGGCCTCCTGCTCCGAAAATCGTCGGAGAATTACGAGTTGGCGACCATGTTGAGCCCCCAGAACGCCATCCTGTGGAATGAGTGGGCGATGCTTTACTACTACGGCCTGGGCGATTTCGAGGGTTTCAAACGTACCAACGAGCATTCTCTGGAGATCGACGACGCGTTCGACCAAACCTGGCTGGTGCGGGGCGACGTGTATCGCCAGGAGGGGGATCTCGAAGAGGCGATCCGCTGTTACGAAACCGCGTTGGAGCTTAACCCTCGCTCGCCCCAGGTGTGGCGGATGTTGGGGGATACCTACATCAACCAACAGCAGTGGGAGGAGGCCATCCACGCGCTCACGATGACGGTGGAATTGCAGCCCAGGGCCAAGGATATCTGGAACGTGCATCAGGTCCTGGCCCGGCTGTTCAGCCAGATTGGCGAATCGGAACAAGCGCTGGCGCAGGCCCAGGCCGCTTTGGAAAAGGCCCCTGAGGATCAACAGGCGGCGTTGCAGGAGTTAGTGACGCAGATCCAGGCCCTGGAGGCATCTGGCGGTGACTGAGTACATCTTCGTCTTTGCCGGGACGTTGGTTTTGGCCATTGGGGCCACTCCGCTGGCCCGGTGGATAGCGCCCCGCCTGGGATTTATGGATCAGCCAGAGGCGCGAAAGGTGCATCTCCACCCGGTGCCCCGCCTGGGAGGCGTGGCGATCTACCTGGCGGCCATCATCGCCGCGCTCCTGCTGGGCAAGGATTACCTGTTGGCGTTGGGCAGCATCCTCATCGGCGCGACCGGCGTCTCGTTTATGGGGCTGATCGACGATCGTTGGGGCTTGCGTCCCGTGGTCAAGATGGTTGGGCAGGCGTTGGCTGGCTCGTTGCTCTACGCCAGTGGTATTTACATTGGTCTGTTTCGCCATCCGGTTTTGAATCTCATCGGCACCGTCCTATGGGTGGGCTACATCACCAACGCGATCAATTTCCTGGATAATATGGACGGCCTGGCGGCCGGCATCTCGGCGATCGCCGCTGCCTTTTTCGCCCTGATGTGCTCGTTCAGCGGACAATACCTGGTCGGTGCACTGTCGGTCGCCGTGCTCGGCGCTTGCCTGGGCTTCCTGTTCTACAATCTCAACCCGGCCAACATCTTCATGGGGGATTCGGGCTCTTTGTTCCTGGGCTTCACGTTGGCCGCCATTGGGATCCGCTTGCGCTTCCCGGACAACGTGAACTTCGTGACGTGGATGGTCCCGGTCCTGGTGATGGGGCTGCCCATCTTCGACACGACCCTGGTGATCATCTCGCGGCTGAAACGGCGGCTGAACCCGGCCACGACGCCCGGCAAAGACCACGTCTCCCATCGCTTGGTGAACGCCGGCTTGACCAAGCGCGAGGCGGTCCTCACACTTTACGTCGTCTCATTCGTCCTGGGCCTATTGGCCACCTTCGTGACAGAGGCATCGATCCTGGAAGGATACACCGTCGGGGGGCTGGTCGCCCTGACCGGCGTCTATGGCCTCTGGCGCCTGGAGCGCCCTCCCTTCTTCAAACAACCTTAACCCAACAACCAATTCACCAGTTTACCAATCTACCGGTTTACCAATCTACCGGTTTACCAATCTACCAATATACCAATTTACCAACCTACCAACCTACCAACTTAGGAGGCAATGATGAAAGGCGTCATCACCATCGCAGGTTACGGCACACGCTTCTTGCCGGCGTCCAAGGCGGTGCCCAAGGAGATGTTCCCCATCGCCGGCGTCCCCCTGATCCAATATCACGTCGAAGACCTGGTCGCCGCAGGCATCAGCGACATCATCATCGTCGTGCGGGGCGGCAGCGAGGTGGTCCAGAACCATTTCGCGCCCGCGCCAGCCCTGGAGGCCCACCTGGAGGAGAAGGGTAAACTGGATATGTTGGAAGAAGTACGCCGCTTATCCGAAATTGCCAACGTCGTCTTCGTGCGCCAGCCCGAATCCCTGCCCTACGGCAACGGTTCCCCGGCCCTGGCTGCCAAACCCTGGTTGACGCCCGGCGAGCCGTTCTATTACATGTTCGGCGACGACATCATCATCGCCGACACGCCCACGCCGCGCCAGATGCGCGACACCTTCGAGTGCTTCCAACCGGCGGCTGTGCTGGCCGCCCAGGCGGTGCCGGATGAGGAGACGCACCTATACGGCTGTATCGAACTCAAGCCTGGCTCTGACCAGGAGATGGCGCGCATCGTGGAAAAGCCGGATCCGGGTACTGCGCCCTCCAACCTGGTGCAGATCGGGCACTTCATCTTCACCCCGGCACTCTTCGACGCGCTACAAGAGACCAGTGTGGGCCGGGGGGGCGAACTGTGGTTGGCCGACGCGGTCGACCGGCTGGCGTCTCAATCGACCGTCGTCGTCGAGGAGATTGACGGCTTGTGGATGGCGGCCGGCGATCCGTTACGCCAGCTCAAGGCCAACGTCGAGATGGCCCTGCGGCGCGACGATATGCGGGACGAGTTGGCCGAATACCTTCGTTCCCTCGATCTCTGAAACGCCCGTGCCCCTCGTCGAGTGTTACGCCGCTTCGCGCTATCCCGAGCGGCCGCGGGCCTTGTTTTGGCAGGGGGAACGGATCGAGGTGGAGGAGGTCGAACGGCAATGGCGTACACCGCGCGGCTTCGTTTTCGTCGTTCGTGCTGTTGGGGGGTGTCGATTCCGCCTGACCTATGACGAAGCGACTGATGCAGCGTATCAGGATACGCCGGATCTTGCGTGGCGTATCCAGTTGCTCTGATAGACCGTTTACTTTGATTGGGTATCTTCAATGGGCGCTTTGCTTGCTTTTTTCTCTATCTTAGCCATCGGCATTCTGCCGATGGTGGTCTATGCCTTGATCCTCTGGTGGTTCGACCGTTACGAGAAGGAGCCGGTCGGTCTCCTGCTCGCCGCTTTCCTCTGGGGGGCGATCCCGGCTGTGATCTTCTCCCTGATCGTCGAGTTGGTTCTGGACATCCCCATCTCCCACTTTGTCGCGCCGGGGATGGCCGACGCGGTGAGTGTGACCGTCGTCGCCCCCATCGCCGAGGAGATCTTCAAGGGTCTGGCGGTTTTTCTCCTGCTGTTGCTGTTCCAGCACGAGTTGGATAGCCCCCTGGACGGCATCATCTACGGGGGGCTCGTCGGTTTCGGTTTTGCTGCGGTGGAGAATATATTTTACCTGGGGAGCGCGTTCTTGACCTCTGGCGTGGCTGCCCTGGCCTTTTTGACAGTGGTGCGCGTGTTTCTCTTCGGGCTCAATCACGCTTTGTTTACCGGATTGACCGGCCTGGGCGTGGCCCTGGCGCGCACCTCTCCCCGACTGGGCGTGAAGATCGCCGCACCGCCAGCGGGGTTGTTACTGGGTATCGCGGCTCACAGTGTACACAATCTCAGTGTGACGTTGGCTGCCACCCTCGTCTGGCCATGCCTGATCGCCATCCTCTTTGGATGGGGTGGGGTGCTGTTTCTATTCATCGTCATCGTTTGGGCCTCGGCGCGGGAGCGACAGTGGATCGTCACCTTCTTGGCTGATGAAATCGAGAAGGGCACGCTGAGTCAACGGGATTACGACGTCGTCTGCTCCTATACCAGGCGACTGGATGAGCGAGCAAAAGCCCTGACTGCCGGTGATTTCAGGCGATGGTGGAACCTGGGATGCTATTATCGCCTGGCGACGAAATTGGCTTTCGATAAGCGCCATCTGATGCTTCTCTCCAATGAGAACGAGAAGGTCGCTCGATCTCGTGTGGCCCAATTGCGCCAACAGGTGGTCGAGTTGGGCGATCGATTCTGAGCGATTCCGATTGATCATCACCCAGCCGATGGCCCGTGTGCTATCGGTAGCGGATTGTGATCCACGCTGCACATGTCTGCCGAGCAGTTACGGCTGGCAACAGGTGCCCGCCGGCGTGCCAGCGCGCCGGCGCGCCGGCGCTCAGGTCTTTACAGCCCTTCTACGTGATGTTATAATTAACGCCGTAACTGCTCAGACCAGTCCCTTGCTGCGATGGAGAGTGGGGGCCCCCGCCCATCTGCTGCAAACGGGCTAGGCTGAGCAGCAGTTACTTAACGCCTACTTTAAGGAGATTGCGACAATGGCTTTGGCATACATCATACTGACGTCAATCATCCTCGTCGGTGCGGTCACAGCAGTGCTTTCCGAAAACCTCCTGCGCGCCGCCGTCGCGCTGGGCGTAGGCAGCGCGTCCCTGGCGACGATTTTCTTCCTGCTAGACGCCCCTTACGCCGGCGGTTTCGAGTTGAGCGTCGGCGCCGGGCTGATCAGCGTGCTCTTCATCATCGCCATCAGCCTGACCGAATCGATGCAAGGACAAAGCGATGAATCGTGAACGCCTCATTTGGCTTGGCGCTGCGCTGTTGCTGTTGCTCGCTGGCCTGTTGATCGGCCGGCAAGTCGCGACGCTGTCGCAGGGTGAACACGTGGCGGCGTTTCGGCAGTGGTTCTGGGAGCACCGCGACCTGGATCTGGGCGTGCAAGTGGGATTGATCTTCGTCGGCGCGCTAGGCATCGCCGCCCTGTTGCCCCGCGAAACGGGTGAGGACGAAGAGGAGGCATGCTGATGGATGCAACGTGGCTCGATGTCCTCAACCCCTTGCTGGCCGCTGCGCTGTTCCTGATCGGGCTGTTCTGCCTGGTCACCCGGCGCAACGTGATCAAGCAGGTGATTGGCCTTAAAATTATGCTCCAGGGCGTCACCCTGAGCCTGCTCCACGCCGGTCACGTGTTGGGGGACGTAAATCTAGCCCAGACGATGGTCATCTCGGCGTTGCTCGTCGAGACGATCATCATCGGCCTGGCCCTGGCCTTGATCATCAACATCTATCGCCATTATCCATCCGGCGATATCGATCACCTGCAAAGATTGCGCGGATAAGTTATGAACCATGGATTTTTCATCGCGCTATTCGCGATCCCCTTCCTGGCGAGTGGGCTGATTGCCTTCCTCCTCCGGCGTGCGTCTTCTTCCACGGTGCGCTACGTCCTCCTGGCGGCGACCGCCACGACGGCTCTGTGTGCATTACTGCTGCTGCCCGCAATCGGGGATGGGCCCGCCATCGTGATCGAGTGGATGCCGGGCGCTGGCTCGATGACGTTCAGCCTGGGTGCCACGGGATTGTACGCGGCGTTGGCGACTTCACTCGCTGTGTTTTTGGTCACCCTGGCGCGCGTGCCCCATCACGTCGAACGACCGGCTCTTTCGGCCTCCGTGATCCTTTTGGCGCTCTCCGCCGCCAACGCCGCTTTCCTGGCGGAGCATTTCCTGGCCCGTTACGTCGCGCTGGAAATCGCCGCGCTCTGCATCGCCCTGGCGCCGCTGGTTGAGCTGGAGGGCGCGAGCGGCAGCCGGGCGTTCTGGTTCATCTATCTGATCCTGCGCCTGGGCGACGCCGGTTTGCTCAACGCGATCTTGATCTTATCCGAAGCCAGCGGGACGCTGGAGATCGCGCCGGCGCTGCAAGCAGGTGCAACATTGGACAATGTCCGCCTGGGCTGGGTCGTGGCCGGTTTGCTGCTGGCGGTGTGGGTGAAAATGGCTGGCTGGCCCTTTCATCTTTGGAGCCGCTTCGGCCGGAAGCTTTCGCTGAATATGCACGCCTGGCTCTATGCCATCGTCGCGCCCAACCTGGGCGCTTATCTACTTTACCGCGTCACGCCGCTCCTGGCGCTGCATAGCCCCTTGCAGGCCGTCGCCCTGTGGTTAGGCGCCGGCGGGGCGGCGTTGGCCATGTTCATCGCTCTCACCCAGGAAGACATACGCAATGTGTTGATCTACGTGGGAGCGGCGCAAGCCGGGCTGCTCCTGTTTACCGCCGCCTGCGCTCTCCAAATGGCGGTGTGGCTGGGCTTGATGGCGACGACGTTGCTGTCTTTGCTCCTCTTTCTGTCCAGTGACGCTGGACAACGAAACGCC
>DSAR01000064.1 GCA_011046405.1 Chloroflexota bacterium
CCATTGATACAGCGCGGCAATTGGCGCTCGCTCACCCTTTGCGCGCCTATGACGCGGTCCAATTGGCTACGGCTCAACTTGCTAACCAGCAATTGATCCACACTGACAAACCATCCCTCACTTTCATCTCGGCCGATGACCGATTGGTGAACATCGCTCGAGCTACAGGCCTCACCGTCGACAACCCGAACGACCACATCTAGATCCTGACCCACGGCACCAAACACTCCATCAGACTCACGCCCCCGTGTTTGAAGAGCGACGTCGGGCCGCGCACGATGCCGCCCCAGGCAAAGCGCCCGCGCGCCGCGCCCAGGGAGCCCGCCACCCAGGCCTTGCCCGTCCGCGCCAGTGCCTCGGTCGCGGTCCGCGTGCAGCGCCCCAACTTGAAATGCTCCGCCAGCACGGCCCGCTCTCGCGGGTCGGCCACCGGCCAGGCGCACTGGTTCCCCTGCCACAGGTAGCTGTGGTCGCCGGTGATCGCCAGCGGTCGCACCAGGTCGGGGTCGCCCAGCACCGCCGCCAGGATCGCCTCAATGGGCTGGACCACGTGCCGCCCGTATTCGGTCTCCTTCAATCCAAAATAGTCGTCGGGGAAAGCGTACCAGATGAAGCGCTGCCGCTCGGACGGGGAAAAGTCCAGTCGCCAATCCTCGTTGGCCACGTGGCGGAAGGCGAAGGGGTAGCGATGGTCGTTCCGCGCCATCTCGCTGGGACCGGAGGCGTTGTAGTGGCGGCGGGCGAAATCGGCCGTCTCGGTGGGGAGCGGGGCTAAAGCGAAATCCACCTCACAATCAAGGCCGCGGTCGTTCAGCACTTCCTGGATCAGCGGTAGCTCGCGCAGACTCAGGCCGTCAATCAGGAGCAGCGTATACGCCTCTCGCTGGCGGAACACGTCCACCCGGTCGCGGCGCACGTCGTCAGCCTCCAGCAGCGCGTAGACGTCCCGGTAGATGGCGTAGACCGCCTGCTCCAATCGCGAGGCGGCGTGCTCTCCCTCGCGCAGGTAGCCGTGCAGGTCACCGTGCTGACGGGCCTCGGCGAAGCGCTCCGGGGTCCAGATCTCCCCGTTCAGCACCTCGTAGAGTGTCTGGAGCGGGTCATCTATGTGAATGAGTTGTTTGATGAGTGATAGGTCCATAGCCAATAAAACAACCCCCCATTCGAACGTCGACCCAGCACGGGCCTCGCTGGTTGATCTATCCAATCAGCCTGAACGCTCGCAATCCGATATCACGATTCACCCCTCACCTACTTCATCAGGGAGAACAGCTACTCTTCACCACTCAATGATACGTCAAACAAGTCTGCCAATTTCTTACGCAAAATACCCTCTCGTGCTTCGAGAAACTCGGGGAATTTCTCAAAAGACAGGTCTACATCCGGTATCATATGCTGCTGCCGATAGGCGTATAGGCTATTTGGTATCTCACACTGGCCCTGTAGCCACGCTTCAAATTCCTGGTCGGACTTGATTTGGTTTTCGATGCCCTGCAATATTTGCAAGTTACCTAAATCATCCCGGTGATCCAGCCACAGATGCCAGCGATCTTCTGGAATACCCCGGCGCTCCAGTTCCCGGCGCTTGAACATCGCGCGGGGAAAGATATGGTCAATATGAAACTTCTGATCATACTTGAGCCAGGGATAGAGCAAAGCGAGCACAGTGAACGTGTATTTCTGGCCATAGCGGTAGCTCAACAATCCGTCGATCTCGGCTTCGGCGAAGTCCATCGATTTGGACGTGGGGCGGAGTTCATCATAGATCGTCTCAATTGGAAAGTCACTGTGACTTTCCTCGATGATCCGGCGCACCGGGCGCAACACGTTATCCGGTTGGCCACTAAACGTCCGCTTGAGCAATGCGACCCGCAACCATCGCCGCATATTTGCCCGATCTCGCTTGAACTGGTTGGACGCCACGAAATTGGAGGGCGCGCCTTTCTGAAGGATATAGTAAGCCAACGGAATCACAGCATTGTTTGAGACCAGTGTCTGGTAACTATATCCCCAGTTAGATAACAGCAACGCTGTGAGCATCAACGCCCTGGATATTTCATCCCACATCGTCTCGATCTTGAGCATATTGTCCCTGGTGAAGCTGTCCGCCCGGAAGCGGATGGAACGAGTATCAGAGAGCACCAGGCAGGCCTTGAGCACAAAGTCCTTGCTGAAGCTAAAGCCTTCCCCCACGTCGTTTAACTGGTCGACCAGCCCATAGATTTCCTGTCGAGCGTCCCGCTCCGTCCACTGGGCTGTGGCGATGGAAAGCAACATATCCGAGTAGCTGAGCTGCGTGCCGCCAGAGTTGACGCGGATGAAGATGTTGAGGACTTTATCCAGATCTTGGTCCTCTTCCAGGAAGAAGTTGATCAAGGGCCTCTCTTTGATGACGTGGTAAAGCTCGATTAAGGTACGGTGCGGGAACTTGTCTCCCGTCCCGGTTAGTCCTTGATCGACGCAATAATCGAACGCGTCGGCCACATCTTCAAAATTCAACACGTCGCTCACCGGAAACCAGAATTTGCCATTCCCGTGCTGCGCGGCTACATCTTTCTCCCGCTGCATTTGGAACTCGTAGGCAAACTCACTGTTCTCTGGAGGAGCCAGCAGGTTCAAGTACAGTCTTCTCTCTGGAAAAGCATGGTTACTCGACCAGTGATAGTAGGGCAGCTTCTCGGCATACCATCCTCGAAGGCCAATGTTAAGCGCAGTTAGGCGTTGTTGCCCATCGAGTACGGCGATTACTTGCTGATCACCGATGAGATTGATCGGCTCGTTGCGGCGATAATCGCGCTCGTGGTAGCGATCCATAAACTGGTAGAACTGGAAATCTACCAGACGTTCCGGTTTGATCTCCCAGAACAAGAAAGAGCCGATGGGGTAGCCCCGCATGAGGGAATCAAAAAGGCTCTCTATTTGACCCGCGTTCCACACGAACTCCCGCTGGATCGCCGGTAGCACATATTCATTCGTTTGGATACCCTCGATTGCTTTTATAATCGGGATCGGTTTCTCAAAGCCCATATACCTGACTCCTTTCGTGCGCGCTATGGCCTGTCAGCCTGTGCCTACCTTACTAGGCCACTTCCTCCCGCTGGAGGTGGACCGTCACCTCGCAGATGTGGGGGTGCGGCAAGCGATTGAGCAACTCCAGCAGCCCATCCCGGTCGGTCACCGGCACATCGCGCAACGTCCACGAGATCGACAGATCCGCGTCGCCGGGGTCGCGCTCCCCCAGCCCCACCAGGTCGGCGTAGGCCTTGAGGTCGTCCCCCCGCAGCGTAGCCCGGTAGCTGACCGTCACCTGGCTCAGACGATCCGTCTTGTCGATCCGGCTGACCACGTCGGTTCGAATCTGTGGCGCGATGGCCGGGCCAAAGCGGATCGACTCCGGCCCCTTCGGAACCTGCGGCTGCTCGCCAGCCGTCGGCCGCGACGGGCGCACCACCAGGTCGTCGGGCAGCGGTCCCTGGAGAGCGGCGCCCGTCTGCACCGTCTCCAGTTCCCGGCGCGAGAGCAGGTCGGTCAGATGCGCGTCGACCCGGCCAGCATCGACCACCTCGTCGGGGAACTGAGCCGCTGCCTGTTGCAAGTGTTGCCGAACTTCCCGCACCGTCGTCCCCTGGGGGCGGTCACGCACGACCATGCGCACCGCCTCCTCCAGTTGGAACCGGGGCTTGTGCGGTTCCGGCGGCACCGCCACCGTCCAATGGCGCTGTAAGAGACCGGGGTCGCGCCCGCAGACGTAGCGCTCGTCTCCGCCCCGGATGACCTCCAGCCGGGCCTGGGTCACCAGGCTGCGAATCGCCTGGTCGATGGGTTCGTCACTGGGGCGGCCCTGCCAGACCGGCTTGGCGAAGGAGCGCTGGCGCAGGAACTCGGCCCGCACGTCGTCCACCGTGGGCGGCGTGGCCCGAGATTCGACCGCCTGCATCACGTTGCGGCGGAACTGGGCCGCGTCGTAGCGCTGTTCCACGGCGCGGTAGATCGCCGTGCGGTCCAGCGTCACCTGGACGCGGGTGAAGGTCAGGTCCCCGCGCTCCGGGTCGTAAATCGGCGCGCGCCACGCGCCATATCGATCCCGCAACCGGTCCTCCAACCCCCGGCGTTGGCCGCTGACGCCATCCAGGAAATCGGCCACCCGTTGTTGCGCCTCGCGATCGCCGACCAGGTCGTAGCGCAGGTCCTCGGCGGCCTTGATCCGCCGGGCGATCCAAAGCAGGTCGGGATCGTCAACGACCGAGGCCATGTCCTGCGGATCGACGATGACCAATCCGTTGGGGTAGGCCCGTCCATAGTAAAGCTGTTCGAGGATCTGCTCGCTCTCCATGCGAGCCGTGGTCAAGACCAGGGTCAGTTCTCGTTGATCCGGCACTTGCTCGGACGGATAGACGTAGACCGCGCCCCCCACCAGTTTTCGCACTGGACCACCAGCTTACGCGCTGGTTCGAGGTACTTTTCCCCCCGGGCGCGGCGGTTGATCTGGGCCACGATGTTGACCTCGGAACGAAAGATCCAACGCGGCGGGTGGGGTTCGGCGTGGAGGTTCAGCGCCGTCTCCTCCAATTGCTGCATGGCCATCTGGACCCCGCTGGGCGTGACGCGCTGGCCGGGACTCCCGGGCGGGCGGAGCGTGCCCATCAGGATCTCGCCGAAGTCGGCGCCCAACCGGCGCTCGGCGCGCGGGTCGCCCAGGGAGTGAAGCAATATCGTGGAGAGAATCGGCGCGGCGTGGGGGACGTCCTGCTCCTGGCTGCGCGCGACGTTTTCCCGCGCGATCTCGACCAGCCGGGGATCGAGGTTGATCAGGTCATCGGTCAGCCGGTCGACGGTGAGGGAGATGTCGCCGGGGAGGAGCAAATCGCGCTCGTGCAAATGGCCCGTCCCACCCCGGGCGGGGGGTAGCGTCTCCTGCAGCACGTGCGCCAGCAGGTAGAGCGCGCCCCGGGAGTTCTGGTAGCTGGTCTCTTCCTTGCGCGCCACACTGGAGTAGCGCTCAAAGACCACCTCGATCGTCGCCGGGTGGAAGGGGTAGCTCTCCACCATCTCCTGGCGATAGTGGTTGTAGTCGCCGATGCGGACGTGGGCGTCGATGGGCCGGTACTGGTCCAGGTAAGCCTCGATCACGCCCTCGGCGGCCGGGCGGTCGACCTGCTCGACCAGTCGGTGGAGCACCACCTGGCGCCGGTCGGGGGTCTGGGTCAGGTCCTCAAAGAAGGCGTCGTCCCGTCCGACGATGTTGTGGATGCGCGGTTCCAGCATCAGCAGGGTCAGGAAGACGAACGTCCCGTTGTCGGGGTTGCGGGCGAACTCGCTCAGGTTCTGGAGGAAAGAGATGTTGGCCTCGGCCTGGTGTGAATCGCGGATGGGCATAAACCAGCGCTCGATCTCGTCGATGATGAGGAAGACGCGCCGCCCGGCGACTGCCTTGCGCAGATCCCTGACCGTGGGGAAGTTGTTGCCGGTGTGCTGGAAGCCGTCGTAGCCCAGGACCTCGAAGATCGGCGTCCAGAGGTACTCGACCGGCGCGTCGGTTTGCGGTTGGGTCAAGTTGGTCATCGGCATCAGCACGACGATGGCATCCTGGGGTGGGTCGAAGTCGATTTCGTGGGCCGCTAGCCAGGAGCGGGCCTGGTCGGGATGCGCCAGGATGTGGTAGAGGGTCAAGAGGAGGTGGCTCTTGCCAGCGCCGTAGCCGCCGCTGATGACAAAGTTGCCCTTGCGGTCGACGTCCCGGTCGCTGAGAGAGGTCTGCAGCCGGTGGAGCAATCGCTTGAGCGCGGTGGAGGGGAAAGTGGCGCTGAGAACGCGCTCGGGGCTGCATTCGAACGTTTCGGCGTCATCGTCGAGGAGGGCGTAGAGGGAGATGATACCGTGCAGATCGCCCTCGATAACTTCTGGTCGGAGCGTGACCAATTGCTGAATGTTGGGCATAGGCTTACCTCGGTCTGGGATTGGAAAAGAAAACGCCCGCCTGGCCGAATTTGCAACAGACGGGCGGCTGTGCTAATATAGAGGCCGCCGGGGTGCTGTTGACGCCCTGGCCATGGCCTCGAGCTTGGGCAAAGCTGCGAGGCTTTTTTCTTGTAACACATATTGTAGCACACGGGGCGTCAAGATGCAATTGGACGCAGGTGGGAAGACGCGGTCAGGGCGAGGTTGTTATTCGGCGATGATCCTCTCCAATTGAGGTGCTGCCTTGGTTACATTCAACGGATCAATTGTTTGAATCATTCTCCTCAGCCTCACCAAGTTGCTGTAACGCTATCCGTCTGAAGTCCTCTAATGCCGCCCCTCCCGCCCATGCAAGTATCCCTAGAGCGATGACCCACCCCAAAAACATCCCCTTTATCCGAAGAAGAGACAACGCCTCTGTCAATAATAGCAATCCCCTTCCCAAAAACCCTAGCCCTATCATCATAGTCAATGCAATCCAAAATTTGACACTCGACTGCATGGCCATCGACCATGCCTCTGGCCCTACTCCCATACGCAAACCATCGAGCCACATCCGATTCTTCAACCACCACCATAGCGATTCTATCCGTTTATCTGTAACCAAAGGAACAATTGGACTCCACCAGGGCCACGAAAGATCCCGAGGACGAGCCACCTTGACCTTCCACCATTGCCATCCCGACCACTCTGGACGCAGAGGATAACGCAATGCCCACGTTTTAGCAAGTAATCGCCGTGATTGAGACCAAGATAAATCTCGCGCCTTCTGACGAGCGAAATCCCAAACTATCAGATGTATGCGATACTCTCCACGTGTTCGGTAGTGTCCCTGGACAATTGAGGTAATTGCTGGCATACTATTAGCAAAACATCATCTTTCAGAGGAGGTAAATGATGAAGCTGATAGCAAGCCTGAG
>DSAR01000488.1 GCA_011046405.1 Chloroflexota bacterium
AATATACACATTTAAATTATAGCATGGGATGGGGAAAAGTTCAAGCGATTGGAGGGATCAGTCCAGGTCGGCAGCGCTGAAGCTGTCAGGAAGCAGGGCCGCCGCCGTCGTCTCTCGGTAGGCCCCGCTGGCGTCGGCGATCAGCACGACGATGTCCTCGCCGAACTCCCGCAGGGTCTGGCGACAGGCGCCGCAGGGTGAGCCGCCATTGTCGGTGGCGACGGCCAGGGCCACGAACGTTCGCTCTCCCTCTGAGACTGCTTTGACCACCGCAGTGCGCTCGGCGCAGATGGTCAGGGGATAGACGGCGTTCTCGACGTTGCAGCCGGTGTAGGTGCGGCCGGATTTCCCCAGCAGGGCGGCGCCCACCCGGTAGTTGGAGTAGGGGGCGTAGGCGAGCGCCCGGGCCTGGAGGGCCTGGGCGACCAGATCTTCTCGCGACCATTCACTCATCGGCCTCTCGTTTCTCTGACGACGGCGACTTGACCCGGGCGGGCACACCGTAGACCACCGATTCGGCGGGGACGTCGTGGGTGACGACTGAGCCGGCGCCGGTCTTGGCCCGCTTCCCAATACGCAGCGGCGCGACGAGCATCGAGCCGGATCCGATGAAGGCCTCGGCTTCGATCACCGTTGGGTGCTTGCGCACGCCGTCGTAGTTGCAGGTGATGGCGCCGGCGCCGATATTCGCCTCTGCCCCGACCTCGGCGTCGCCCAGGTAGCTGAAGTGGCCCATCTTGGCGCCGGGTCCCAGTGTGGCGTTCTTGACCTCGCCAAAGTTGCCCATGTGAGCGCCCCGGCACAACCGAGCGCCTTTTCGCACATGACCGAAGGGGCCGACGTCGGCCTCGTCCTCCATCACAGCCTGTTCCAGGACCGAGGCCAATACCCGGCAGCGATTGCCGATCAGGCAATCCTCGACGATGGTGTTGGGTCCGATAGCACAGTGGGCGCCGATGCGCGTTTGGCCGCGCAGGTGTGTGTTGGGGTGGATGATGGTGTCTGGTCCGATGCGCACATCGGGTTCGATGTAGGTCGTCGCCGGATCGACGATGGTCACATCGACCAACATCCAGCGCTCGTTGATGCGGCGGCGCAGGGCGGTCTCTGCCCGGGCCAGGTCGACGCGGGTGCGAATCCTCAGGGATTCGGCGGGGTCGTCGATGGTGAGCGTCGTCACCGGCAGGCCCTCGTTGGCGGCGACGTGTAGCAGTTCGCGCACGCTGTCTTCGTGTAGCGATTGATCGGCGGAAATGTGGGTCTGGAGCCAGCCAGCATCAAAGCAGTAAGCGCAGACCTGGTGCTGTGAATTGCTCCTGGCCGGGCCAGCGCTCGGGCCAGCAGTTGGGCCGAGCACCGTGATTGGACTGATGCGCTCTCGGTGCCGTTCGAGCAGAAGCCGCAATGTCTCTGCAGTCATGAGGGGGGCGTTGGCGTAGGTGACGAGTATGGGATCGCTCTGGTCTGGGAGGGCTTTTAGTGCATCGAGCATCGCCTGCACCTGGGTCTGGGATGCCATTCTCTTGATCAGGATGACGTGGTTGCCGGCGACGCTTTCTATGGCGGCATCCTTCTCGTCGATCACCAGTGCTGGCGTGGCGTCGGCGATGGAACGGGCGGTCTCGATCGCGTAGGTGACCAAGGGACGTCCGAGCAGGGGGTACAGGGCCGGCGGGACGTCGGATAGGCCATGGGGTGTCATCTCGGACGCTGGGTCTTGGGCTAAAATGATCGTCGCTGCTTTCATCGTCTTTCTCCTCCTCCTCCTCCTCCTCCTATTTGGGGCAGTCCCTGACCATCGCCTGCTCCAGCCGGACCACAGTCCGGCTGCCGGGCTAAGCTTGTTCTAAGCCTGCGCGATTTGGGCGGCCACGCGGGCATTGTTGAGCAGAAGCGCTTCGTTGGCCCGGCGTGCGCGCCCACCGCTCAGCTCGTCCAAGCGCGCCAGCAGGAACGGTGTCAGCGCTTTACCAGTCACGCCCTGCTGTTCCGCCTCATCCACCGCCCGGGCAATGACGCGCTCCGCCTCTTCGGCGGGGAGTTCGTCGGCCGTAGGCACCGGCACGCAGACCAGAAGCGCCGCCGGAAGGCTCAGCGCCGAGCGCGCTCGCGCGATGTGGGCGACCTCCTCCGCGCTTTCCACCCGCGCGTCCACCGGCAGCCCCGAGCGCCGGCTGTAAAAAGCGGGGAATTCGTCCGTCCGCCAGCCGAGCACCGGCACGCCGTGCGTCTCTAGGTATTCCAACGTCCGCGACAGGTCGAGGATCGCCTTGGCCCCGGCGCACACGACGACGATGGGGGTCTCAGCCAGGGTGGGTAGATCGGCCGAGACGTCCTCTGGGTGGCCCCGATGCACGCCGCCGATCCCGCCGGTGGCGAAGACCCGGATTCCGGCCCGGTGGGCCAGGCGCGCGGTCGCCGCGACCGTCGTACCGCCATTTGCCCCTTGGGCTGACACGATGGGCAGATCGCGCAGGCTGACCTTGCGAGCCGTCTCGTCCCCGGCCAGGCGCACCAATTCCGCTTCGTCGAGGCCGATCCGGGGCGCGCCATCCAGCACGGCGATGGTCGCCGGCACGCCGCCAGCCTCCCGGACTGCCGCCTGCATTCGTTGGGCGATCTCCAGGTTCGTCGGGCGGGGGAAACCGTGGGTGATCAGCGCCGATTCCAGCGCGACGCCGGGCGCACCGCGCCCGGCGGATGCGCCCGTTGAAAGCTGTTCGATCTTGGGATCTACGTGAATCCCGTCCCTCACGTGCCTGTATCCTCTTTGTTCAGGTAGGCCTCCAGCCGGGAGCCGACTATAGCGTAGCGGAAATCCTCGCCCTGCAGCACGCGCGCGGCGCCGTAAAACCCGTAGATCACGAAGGCGAATCCGAGCAGCATCACCAGCCCCATGATGCAAAACGGAATCGTGGAGATCAGGAGGGAGAGGATCCCCCCGCCCATCCCCCTGGGGCCCTGCATTGACGCGAACCCCGGTATCGAAAGCATCATCACCGGGAACGAGCACATATAGCAGGCAAATCCAAACGCTCCAAGCAAGATCAGCGAGAGTTGATAGACCAGCGCTTGCAGGGCCTGGAATCCTACGAAACGGGATTTTTCCCGCTGTGTCGCCCAGATGACGACGGCGCCGATCATGCCCCAAAATGGGATGATCACGCTGGCGTGGGCCAGCGCCGCCATAATACGGTCATCCTGCGTGCTTCCAATCGACGTTTTTTCAGCAGCCATTTCCCCTCTCCTTTACTTGACTGTATCTTCTCAATAAACCGGGGGCGCATCTTCCCCTACTTATTGAGAAGACATACTTAACTGTCGCCCAATAATTTGATCGCCAATCTGGCGTACACCTCGGCCGCCCGGTAGACGTCCTCCAGGCACACGTGTTCGTCGGCCGTGTGGGCCCGGCATGCGTCTCCCGGCCCAAAGCCAATGCTCGGGATACCGGCCTCGCCGGCCGTATATGCTCCCTCGGTCGAGAACTCCCAGTGGATGATCTGGGGGCGGCGGCGCAACTGCTCCCGAACGGCCTGGACCGCGTTCACGACGAGGGGGTGATCCTCCGCCAGCACCCAGGCCGGGTAGAACTCGCGCGTGCGGTGCCGGTAACCGGTGTAACTCTCCGTCTCATATTCGGTGACTTGCACGTCCGCCCGCACCCCCTCCCGCGCGATGACCCGCTGCACCTCGGCCAGGGCTTTCGTCTCGTTCTCTCCCAGCGTCAATCGCCGATCGATCACGATCTCGCAGCGATAGGGGATCGCGTTGCGGCTGCTGGCATAGGATTTGATGTCGGTGACGGCCAGCGCACCCGGCCCCAGGAAGTCGTCCTCGGTCAATTGTCCGGCCAACAATTCCAATCCAAAGACCAGGCGGGCGGTCGAATAGATGGCATTATCGCCCAGGTGGGGGCTGGCCGCGTGGGCCGAACGGCCGTGGGTCACCAATCGCATCTCCAGGCGCCCACGCTGCCCCCGGCTGACGTTCAAATTCGTCGGCTCGCCCAGCACGACCCAATCCGGCCGGATGCCCTCCTCCTCGATTAGCACCCGCGAGCCCAACCCCTCAGAGGGCTCCTCCTGGACCACACAGGCCACGACGACGTCGCCGTTTAGCGTGAGGCCGGAATCGCGCAGGAGTTTCGCCCCGTAGATCATAGCCGCCATACCGCCCTTCATGTCGCAAGAGCCCAGGCCGTAGAGCATGCCATCGACGACCTCGGCGCCAAAGGGATCGCGCGTCCATGCCGCGGGATCGCTCACCTGTACCGTGTCCATGTGCCCGTTCAACATCAACAACCGTCCCGATCCCGGTCCGACCCGAGCGATGACGTTGCCGATCCGGTCGACCCGCACGTCTCGCAGGCCGATGCGTTTCATCTCCTCCATCACTCGCTCGGCCACCGCGCCTTCCTCTGTCGATGGGCTGGGTAAACGCACCAGATCACATAAAAACGTTTTCAAATTTTTTCGATCTTGTCGACTTAGTTTTAATCTGCTCATTGTAATCACTTCGCTATTTCGCTTGCTAGACATCTTCAACAACAAATTGTAGGCCGAAATCCCGCATTCGTCAAGGTGGGGTTCATTACCCGACATCTCTGGATCACGAATGTCACGAATGGTCGAATTTCAAAAAACAGCCTCTCTGCTAGTTTGTACGCTCGGCTTAGAAGGCGGTCAATTTTTTGCCACGAATCCCTCGCTGCGGCCATGCGAAATCCCAAAGAACTGAAAAAATATTCGTGAAATTCGACCATTCGTGTGATTCGTGATCGAAAATCAGGCGCTTGGTCACGAATACCGGGTAGTGAATAGGGCGCATCAAGATGCGGCGCATCAAGATGCGGCGCATCAAGATGCGGCGCATCAAGATGCGGTGTCGCGCCTCGACCAGGGCCAATGGGGCCACCGGGGGCGACGGCCCTGCCCCACGTAATACGCCCACCACTCGATCCCCAGGACGAGCAGGGCGGCCAGTGCCAGCCAGGGCCAGAACTCGTGCCGCCCTTGCGCCTCTTTTTGATCGATGGCGCTCACCGCCGCCCGTCCCACCTGGATGACGTTCTGGGGCGCGATGTCTGACTCGGCCGGGTCGAACAGGTTGACGGCGAAATAAGCGAGCGACGGCGCTGTTTGGGCAAACTGGCCCTCCTGCTCGACCGTGTAGATGCCCAGTCGATCGGTAGCGGCAAAGACGGGCTGCCGGTGTTCGCTGACGGGTAGCTCGTATCGCGCGCCGTCCGGCGCTGTGACCCACAATCTCGTCGTCTCGGGCGCCGGCTGGATAGGCACCGCTTCGCCCGCGCGGACGGCGCTCGGCAGGTCCGCCCGCCCCCGGGGCATCAGCCAATCGACCAGGTTCGCCGTCAGGATCGGGAAGGCAATCTGCAGCGGCAGGTCAGAATCCCGCAGGTCGAAGGTCAGCACGGCCAGGCGTCCCGCTGGGCGCTCGGCGACGAAAAACAGTGGCCCGCCCGCCGCCCCGATCAACACCCGCGCCCCCGGCGGCGGATCGACCGCCCGGGCCCGCAACACGTGGAGCTGGCTGACGTCCACGTAGCGTAAAAGCGGATCGTCCCCTTGCACGCGGGTGATGGCCGTCTCGGTAAACGTCCCGCCCACCCGTAGGGTAAACCCGTCATCAATTGACGCCCGGGGGCCGACGAGCCACAGGTTTCCACTGGGCAGCGTCCCGGTGATGGGACCATCGAACACGTAGAGCGCGTATGGTTCTTCAGGCAGTGGTTGGCTGGGTGCCAGTCGCACCAGGTCGACGCCTGCCAGTGCCCCCAGAGCCCGTTCCAGGAAGAGATTGCCCTCAGAAATGAGCAGGACCTGTCCCGAGACGGGGGGCGCGTGGACCGCCCACGCCCGGTCGTCCAGCGGCAGGGCGTCATCTGTCGCCAGGTTGGCCTCCACGAAACCGGCGTTGTAGGGCACGTCGACCAGCGTCAGGTCAGCGCTCCCCCGGGCCGGGATCGACAGGCGCCGGGCGTCGAAGAGTATCCCATCGGCTGAGAACTCGACCAGCACTTCGGTATCAGTCGTCCGGTAATTGGCCGCGCGCAAAAAGACCTGGGGCCCTTCCGGCCCCTCCCGCGTCGCCAGGGCGGTGATCGCCAAGTTATCCTGCCCCCCACCGACGCTCACGAAGCGCACTTCCCCCGGCAGCGCAGGCAGCGTCTCGCGCACCGCCCCATCGGAGACGATCACCACGTGGGTCTCCGCCGCATTGGTCGCACCCGCCGAGACCAGCGCGAAAGCGGCCTTCCAATTGGCGGGACCATGGGTTGGGGTCACGTCATTCAGGACGCCTCGCAGGAACGTCCGGTCGCCAGTGACCGAGGCCAGCACCTGGGGTTGCGGCCCCACGGCGATGATGGATGCTACGTCACCCGTGCCCAGCCCGTCGACGATCTCCCGCACCACCTGGATGGCGGCATCGAAACGGGTCGGTTCCACGTCCCGGGCCTGCATACTGGCCGATGCGTCGAGCAGCACGATCACGCTGCCGCTGACGACCTTCGGGGCCAGGATGTAGGGCCGCGCCAGCGCCAGGACCAACAGGCTAAGAATGATCAACTGCAACAGCAGGAGCAGGTTACGCCGCAAACGCTGCCAGGGAGCGTTGGCCTCCCGGTCGCGCAAGAGCCGCTGCCACAGGAGGGTGCTGGAGACGAGTACGTCTCGCCGTCGCAGCTTGAGCATGTACATCAGGATGATGGGCACACTCAGCGCGGCGAAAGCGAGGGCGAGGGGTGTGAGAAAGTTCATATTAGATGTTGGACTTTGGACGTCGGACTTTGGACGTCGGACTTTGGACGTCGGACTTTGGACTTTGGACGTCGGAC
>DSAR01000101.1 GCA_011046405.1 Chloroflexota bacterium
ATTCATAACAGTTTGCACTTGAGCATACACGAACGGCTAGAAATGGAAAAACGCCGGCAGTACCTGGGCATGGCGCAGTCTGAGGTGCAGCGATTGATCGAAATTGTCCAGCGCATGCTCGATTTTTATCGTCCATCTCGCGGGGGCGCCCAACCGACCGACGTGAACGCCATTGTCGAGAACGTTTTAGCGCTGGCCCACAAGCGCTTGCAGCATGGTCGTATTCAAATTGAAACCTGCTTGGGGCAAGGGCTTCCGGAGATCTCAGCCGTTGCCGATCAGATTACCCAAGTGTTTTTGAATATCGTCATCAATGCCATCGACGCGATGCCCAGTGGAGGAGAGTTGCGTATCGAGACGAAACTCGCTTCGGGCAATGAGTTGGACAATGAGTGGGTATTGGTCTGCTTCCAAGATACCGGCCCGGGCCTTTCTGGGAAGGAAATCGATAGCCTTTTTGAGCCGTTCTATACGACGAAGTCGGACGGCACGGGTCTGGGGTTGGCTATTAGTTACGGGATCGTAGAACGTCACGGTGGAACGATCGACGTGTCAAGTCAGTCTGACAAAGGCGCCGCCTTTGTCGTCAAGTTGCCGGCATACCGGGGCAGTAATTGAGACTTTTGTAGTCAAGTTGATGTGAGGTAACTGCTCAGGCCAGTCCCTTGCTGCGATGGAGAGCGGGTTGTTTGGCGGGTGCTTCGCACCCGCCAAACAACCCAAACCCCCGCCCATCTGCTGCAAACGGACGATAGGCTGAGCAGGCTGAGCAGTTACGATGTGAGGAGATAAGATGGCAGAACAGGGCGCCAGGGTTATGGTCGTGGACGATGAGACAGTCGCTCGCGTCTCATTGGCAGAGGTCTTGAGGTTAGAGGGATATCGGGTCGACACCGCTGCCAGCGGAGAAGAAGCTTTAAGTCTGCTAAGAAAGGGTGCGCCCTATGATCTGATTGTCCTGGATCTCAAGATGCCGGGGATGGATGGACTTGAGGTAACCGAGGAAGTGAAAAAGAAGTTCCCCAGTACGGTGATCATCCTTTTGACTGCCTTTGCGACCTTGGAAACGGCGATTCAAGCGATCCGAAAAGGGGCACACGATTATCTACTCAAACCTTGTCCCATTCCAGATATCATTGAAAGCGTGCGTAAAGGATTAGCCAAGCATCACCAAGAGCAACAACGGCATCAATTGATGAGTAAGTTGCAGCAGACACTATCGGAGTTGGTGGACGTAGAAGGCGCGCAGGCCATCGAGGAAGCAGAACCTGCCCAGCAGAGTCGTTTTATCCAGGTGCGGGATATTGTCATGGATCGTCAGAAACACATCGTGATGAAGAAAGGCCAAGCGCTCGAATTGACACCGACGGAATTCAAGATACTAGCCTGCTTGATGGAAACCCCCGACCAGATTTGGAGTCCTCAGGAATTGGTTCGGCACGCGCAGGGATACGAAACCGATGCCTGGGGCGCTCGCGCGATTATCCGGGTTCACATCCGTCGTCTGCGAAAGAAGTTAGAGAAAACGCCCTCTGATCCTACCCACATCATCAACGTCCGAGGCGTGGGATATCTATTTTCTAGCGGCGGAAAAGAATCCAGGAAAACCTTCAACACTGGCTAAGATCAACCCTCCAATCGGGCTGGTCAACCTCTTCTACATCTGGAGTTTTCCACTTAAGAATTCGGAAGTCTTCAGCCGAGTATCTCAGAGGCAAAGTTGTTTGGCTCTCTGGTAGTTTGCATGGTCGGCTTAGCAAGCGGTCAATTTTTTGCCACGAATTACACGAATTGTCACTAATCTTTGGGTTTTTCGTGTTAATTCGTGCAATTCGTGGCTAATCTCTGACCGCAGCCATGCGAAATCCCAAAGAACCAGTTGTTTTACCGGAGCGTCAAAATCTGCTGCGCAAAGCACGTTTTGAGACTTCCGAATTCTAATGACGATCCACTGGAAAACTTCAGTTCTACATTGGACCCTCTGTGTGACTTCTTGCTTGTACGCTTTGTTCACCGCGCCCCCGTAACCAAATTGTAACGGCTTAGCAATCCCCTCCCAGGCTATTTCATGCTATGTTATGAATGCTCCATTGCCCTGCATGTCTGGATCACGAATGGACAAATGGCCACGAATTCTATTGGAAATTGGATTGGGGATTGGAAAAGCGTTCGTGAAGTTCGACCATTCGTGGATTCGTGATGGAACTAACACAGATCATACGCAGGTTCTGAATAGGTCTAGACGAGACGTGACCGACCATAGGGAGGATGCCCCCGTGAGAATGGGTTGGTTTGATAGGGTTAGGATGTGTGTGGGATGGGATCTGGCGGATCGAGCTAGAATTGCCAAGTTTCGACGTTGTATGGATACGGACCTCAGTGACGTGATCAGAGACATCGGTCAGCAGCTGGCGAAGTTCAAGGGTACCCAATCCCTGATGTCGAATAAACGATTTGTACGTCGCTTGCACAGCATGCTGGGCGAGTGGCTGATTGGCCTGCTTGATGGCTCCTTCGACGAGGAATATGTGGAGAGGCGTTCGGCATTCGGACGCAAACTGTTGGAGATCGACCTGACGTTCGAGGACGTCATTCTGCTGGAGGAACTGACACGCCGTCAGTTGTTTGGATTGGCCAAGGACAAGTTGAGCGATTCGCCCCAGGTGCTTTCCTCCACGATGCATACGCTGGATAAGGCATTCAACATCGACCTGGCGCTGATCTACAGCACCTATCTCGAGGCCCGAGAGGCCGAGATGGAGCGGGTGTTATTGGACCAGTTTCTCTCCGTCACCGGCTTCAGCCGCACCCTATACGAAAACCTGGCTGACGCCCAATCCTGGCGCAGCAGGGAATGACGGGGTCATTGCTCACTCGACCCGCCCACGATGAACCCGTCCTTATTAAAGCGACCCTCACGTCAAGAAAATGACAGTCGCGCCGGTGACTGCCACGACGGTACCCAGGATCGAGCGCGGCGTGACCGTTTCCTGGAAAATCCAATGGGTCAGGGGGATCAGGATGGTTGCAACGTCTCGCCGAAGTATCCCCACGCCGTCAAGGTGCTGATGACCGGCGTCAGCGTCATCAGCAACATCGCCCAGCGCGTACCGATGAGCAGGAAGGATTGAAATAGGCACGTATCCCCGAAAACCAGACCCAGCGTTCCCGATAATCCCAACCATCCCCAGCGGAACACCTCGGCCTGCTGGGACCGACCAAAGCTGGCCGTATAAAAACAAATGGATCAGCGACAGAAACAGCACCGCCAGAATCAAGCGCACCCGGTTGACGACCTCCGAACCGGTCCGGCGGCCGGCCAAAGTGAACTGAATCGAAGTGAACGCCCAGCAGAAGGACGTCGCTGATGCAGCTATCTCTCCCATAAAACTCCTTGATCGCGTATCTTCTCAATAAGTAGAGGAAGATGGGGTGTGTGCGGGCGGTTTTTCCGCCCGCACACACCCCGCCCCCCGATTTCATCGGAATACGCACTCCCTTGCCACTCCCTTTCACATGTGTTAAAATCGCCACGATAGATTTTAGCCGGATACAACCTGCCCGCAATGACCCGCTCGAAAACTAAAAGCGTGTTTGAAAAGATGGTCTAGCAGAGAGCCGAAAAGTTCAGCGTTCGTCTGCGTCAATCTGCGTCCTATTTCTGAGGTTATTTTCCGCCTATTCTGACAACGAATCTGCGGGCGGTTGATAAATTGTCGAGTGGCTAGAATCGTAATTTTAAATCATCCCATTAGAAACGGAGGTCGTAATCATGACACATATCCAGAACAAAAAAGGCGTGATCGGAATTTTGACCGGCGGCGGCGACGTGCCAGGCCTCAACCCCGCCATCCGGGCGGTGACCATTCGCGCCAGACGAGAGGGTTACCAGGTCATCGGTATCCGGCGTGGGTGGGGCGGCGCCATCGACATCGTCCGCGACACAGAAGCCGACAACAGCAATAATTACCAGATCCTGACCGAGGAAACCGTCAACAGGGCAGGACGGACAGGTGGCACATTCCTGCATAGTTCACGCACCTGTCCCAGCTACGTCGCCAAGGGAGACGTGCCCGAGCATCTCCGAGATCGATACACCGGTGACATCAACGACCTGACGACGGAAGTGCTCAAGAATCTGGACTTCCTGGGCATCGACTACCTGGTTCCCATCGGCGGCGATGATACGTTGAGCTATGGCGTGCACCTGCACACCCAGGGCGTCAAAGTCATCGGCATCCCCAAGACGATGGATAATGACGTGCCAGGCACCGACTACTGCATCGGGTTCAGCACCTGTGTGACCCGCACAATCCAGGCCACCAACGATCTGCGCACCTCGGCTGGCTCTCATGAACGATTCCTCGTCCTGGAGGTCTTCGGTCGATATGCCGGGTTCACGGCGATGTTGCCCACGATGGCGGGAGCGTCCGACCGGTGCGTCATCCCGGAGTACCAGTTCGATATAGAAAGGCTAACCGAGTTGCTGGTCGAGGACCGGCGCAAAAATCCCAGTAACTATGCCGTCGTCTTGGTCTCCGAGGGCGCGATGTTCGAGGGCGGCGAGATGATCTTCCAGAATAGCGCACGAGACGCCTACGGACACGCCAAGCTGGGCGGCATCGGCGACCTGGTCTCGGCCAAACTGAAGGAACTTTCGCCCAGGTATAACAACGGTAAACGGGTCAACACCATCAGCCAGAAACTGGGATACATGGTGCGGGGAGGTAATCCCGACGCTATCGACTCCATCGTCCCGATGGCCTACGGGAATATCGCGCTGGATCTGATCCTCAAAGGCGTCTATGGGCGTCTCGTCGTGCTCAAAAACGGCCGCTACGATAACGTACCTATCGACATCGTCACCAGCACACAGAAAAAGGTCAACGTAGAGAGATACTACAATACAGATCGCCTGCGCCCGTTATACAAGAGTTTCGAGATGAACCCCTTGTTCATCATGACCAGCGAGGCTGTTTGACTGATAAATTGAACACCGGTCATCCACATAGCGTTTAAAGGTATCATCTCAATAAACCGGGGGGTGCGCCGTCTTCCCCTACTTAGTGAGAAGATACGTTTGAAGGGCCGACGTATGAGTAAGGATTATTATGCGATCCTGGGCGTAGAGTCGGATGCTACATTGGAGGAGATCAAATCAGCCTACCGCCGGAAGGCCAAGGCACTGCATCCCGATCATTACGCGGGAGATAGCAAACCGTTCCGCGACCTTCACAGGGCATACACCGTGTTAAGCGATCCCGATTGCAGAAAGGCTTACGACGACGAACGGGCTATGGAGAAACGTCGCGCCACCCACGCCGCCAGGGCCAGGGAGACGTGGATGGATCCAATGCGCTCGACACGATCCGGATCAACTCCGGTGGAACCATTGACGTCCGACGATTGGCCCCATCCTTCGTCCGCTCCAAACTCCTTCGACGAGATCGTGAGTGAACTGTGGGATAACCTGGGATTTGACATCGCCCTCTCCCACTTGTTCCCGTCGAGCGCGCCAGAAGCAGTCGAGTTCACGGTGGATATTCCCCTGACGCCCGAACAAGCCCGGCAAGGAGGGCGCGTCCGCGTCTCGCTCCCACTGCGGAGCCTATGTCCGGTTTGCCGGGGGCAAGGGCACTCAGGTTTCTATAGATGCCAGCACTGTCGAGGCAGCGGCGTGCTCGAAGAGCCGTACCCCATCCTGATAACCTTTGATCCCGGCATCGTTGACGGCGAGACGCTCATCGTATCCCTGGATCAATGGAACATACCGGGACGACGTCTGGCGCTGCGCTTCAAGCTGGTGCGATGAGGTTCCCTCTTGAGGGGTCTTGAGGGAGTGTTGTTGACTTTTGCGCGGTGTCGGTTATACTAATGCCGCGCTCGACCGAGATTGACATCCGTTGTGCGATTTTTGTAAGCGTTCAGGGAATTGAACTATGGGACACAGATTGCACAGATTTTTTCCATCGGGTGTCAAGTAAGGCCTGCTTGATGGCCTCAATCTGTGTGAATCTGTGAAAATCTGTGTCCAATGTTTCCCTGGTCTGAACGGTTACCAATTTTTTTC
Organism: Chloroflexota bacterium; assembly: GCA_011046405.1. Lineage (GTDB taxonomy): Bacteria > Chloroflexota > Anaerolineae > B4-G1 > B4-G1 > DSAR01. The sequence continues at coordinate 6,071 of DSAR01000101.1, forward strand.
TATGGCACGTTTAGCCTTTATTAGTATCTTCTCAATCACTTGGGGTGAATCTGTTCGTAGTGCGCTTTTAGGGGCGCTGAAGCGCCTACTACGAACAAGCCCCCGGTTTATTGCGAAGATATCTTTATTATCTCTGTCGATCTTTCGATGCTAAAATAAGTCGGTAAGCGTATCACGATCTTGAAACGTATTGGATCTACAAGGGGGGATTTCTAATGAATCAAGATTTATATCCTCGATCCAGAAGTGGCTGTGGCGTCCTCTCTATCATCGGTTGGTTGTTGGCGGTGATACTGGGTATCGCGCTCCTCTGGTATGGCTTCACCTGGAACGGCAGTCCAACGGATGAAACCGGCGTCGAGGAAACGCCCGTACAAACAGCAGGCGAAGCGACGAGCACGCCAGAACAGGCCTTCGCCTGGCCCACCGTCACACCACTACCACCGACGGCGACGCCCACACCGGCCGTCACCGATACCCCAATCCCTTCACCTACCACCGAACCGACGCCTAGCCCAACAGAGACACCGGCGACGATTGTCGCCGGCGGCGACGGCGTGAACGTCCGCCAGGGTCCGGGCACGAACTTCACCCGCCTGGGTTACCTGGAACCCGGCACCCAGGCCAAGTTGATCGGCAAATACAACGACTGGTGGCAGATCGAGTACAACGGTGCGCCGGCGTGGGTCTTTGGCAATCTCGTCACCGCTTCCAACGCCGAAAACGTGCCCCAGGTC
>DSAR01000504.1 GCA_011046405.1 Chloroflexota bacterium
CCGGCTCGACCGTGATTTGGGAGGAGATCACGCTGACCCAGGTGTCGGTGGGGCTGTTCGATGGGGTGGGGCGGCAGGCTGCTACGCCAGCGCTCACCCAGCCCTGGGCCTTCACCACGACCGTGCGACATTCAGAACAATCCTATACCCTGCGGGCGAGGAGCGCCGACGGGGCGTACATGCGTTCCTGGCCTATGACGTTCACCTGGTCGCTGGAGGGGGCGGTCTACACCCGCACCTACAGCGCCCTGGGATTGGCCCCGGTCAAGCGGATTTACCTGCCGCTGGTTTGGCGCGCACACGGGACTTAACATGCGCATAGGGGCTTGAGGTGCCTGTCCGTGCTGTCCTGCTCCTGCCAGGTTTGTAACCCAGCGCGAGCACCCAGAATTAGAAGATGCTGCGTGGACTTGACGCACCTGCCCATGGGGGGTAAAATCACGTTATATGAGTATAAGGAGGCGTTTGGTTTGAGCGAGGGCAAAGAGAGACGGTATCACTGGAATAGTCAGTCGATCCGCGCGCTGCGGGACTACATGGGGTTGACCCAACAGCAGATGGCCGACGAGTTGGGGACACGCCAACAGACCATCAGCGAATGGGAGACGGGCATGTACCAACCGCGCGGCGGGATGAATCGCCTGTTGACGCTGGTGGCCGAGCGGGCAGGGTTCGACTACGAGATTGGTGAAGATATCCATCAAGATGATTGATTTGACTTGACATTGTACACGTCTGCGTGTATAATGGTGTGCGTAATGGGAGAGCGCAAGCTCTCCTTGCTTTTGGCACATTTGACACGCTAACGTGTGAAAAGGAGGGGTGATGGGGACTTATGGCTTGGAGGGGGTCATTCTGGCCTGGGAGAGGGGAGAGTTGACGAGCGAGCAAGCGATTGGGCAGATCCTATTGCTGCTGCAAGAATTGGATGAGCGACTGCGTATTGTAGAACGACGCTTGGAGCGTCAGAGGAAATACGAGCGCCGCTTGAATGCACAGTGATCTGGTGTGTTAAGCGTTCAGGTGATTGAATGATGGGACACAGAACGACACAGATTGCACGGATTTTTTCCATTGAGTGCCAAGTAAGGTCTGCTTGATGGCCTCAATCTGTGTGAATCCGTGGAAATCTGTGTCCAATGTCCCCTGGCCTGAACGGTTACCTGGTGTGTGCCCGACGGTGGGGGGGAACGGGTGATAGCCCCGGCATAACACCGGGGCTGTCTGTTCAAACGAGGCTAGGCGGATGGCACCTGTGCGGTTTGGGCGCGCGTTCGCTGGCGGATGCGGGCCACGATGAAGACGATAGCACCGACGAGCGAGGCGATGGAGAGCAGAGACCCCACGGCTGCCGCGCCGATCAATGCGCTGCGACGTAACTGTTGTGTCAATAGCGCCTGGCGTTTGGCCTTCTCCACCAAATCCTGGCCCAGGCTCTGGACGAAAGCGGCCGATGGGCGAACGGGCGGCATACTTTGGTTCAGGCGGTCGCTAAGTCGAAACAGGGGTTCCAAGCGCTCTCGTTCTATGGGCCGCAGTTTGATGGACCGCGCGGCCGACGACAGGCCGATCAGCCGGTCGGTGTAAGCCATCAGGGCATCGGCTTCCCGCTTCTCCGGCTGGTCCCGCTCGTTCTGCTCGTTCTGCGTTCTCCTTCTGACAGTGAATCGTTTTCTATTTTCGTTCATCGGCTAATTCCTCACGTAATGTTAGCAACGTTCGATGATACAATGACTTGACTGCGCCTTCAGTGCGCCCTATCACCTCGCCAATTTCGGCGTTGGTCATCTGCTCGACGTGTTTGAGGATCAAGACTTGTTGTCGATCGGCCGGCAACCGCTGAACGATTTCCAGCAGTCTTTCTTCCTCACCCTTCTTCTCGGTTACTGTGTCCGGCTTGCTGAGATCACCCGCCGTAATCTTCAGACCTTCGAAAGAGATCAGCTTGTGTCGATTTCTATCCCGGTGCCAGTTGGCGAGGAGATTGTGCGCAACCCGGTGCAGGTAGGCCGAGAATGGAATGCCCCGATCTTCGTAGCGTGAGATGTGCTTCAACACTTTATAAAACGTGCGGGCGGTCAGATCCTCGGCGACGTGATGGTTACTCGTTCGATAATAGACGTAATTGTATATGCGATCGACGTAGCGCTCGTATAGGAGGCCAAAAGCCTCTGGGTCCTCTTTGGCCTGGGCGATGAGTATTGAATCGCTCTCTTCCTGTCGTTTGTTCATTTTCCTCTGTCTGGTTGAGCATGGAATCGACGCTGAGGAGAGCGACTTTTTTTAAATGTCCTTTTATATATAGAACACCGTCGCTTACTCCTCGTTGCGGTGAATTTGGATAATCAGTATAACAGATGAAGATCAAGTGTCAACTATGGTTGATCAGCGCCGATGATCTGGATGGGGCGTCGTGGGGTTTTTTGTATTTGACATTTGTCTCATTTATGCTATGATTTTGCGGTAATTGAATAGTGCGGGATGAGAATTTCCTCATCAGGAGAGGTGGAGGGACCGGCCCTGTGAAACCTCGGCAACCAGGTTGTTTGATCAATCGATCATCATCAACAATCCAGGTGCCAATTCCGGCAGACCCTCAGTGGGATCTGGAAGATGAGAACGTTGGCTTGTAGTGGCCTCTTCACGATACCTGCTGAAGAGGCTTTTTTGTTTCCTCTTCTGATTTCTCCTGGTAGGCGGATTTCCTCCTATTTGTGTTTTTTCGCGCTGACTTGATCCATGGGTTCAAGTCAGCTGTGCCCATTCTGACCAGCTATTGCATCAGTTTTCAGGGAGGTTGCTCATGACTAAACGTTTTTCGACCCAGGCCGTTCACGCCGGCGAGGAGAGGCGCAAGCCCTACGGCGCGTTGACGACGCCCATCGTCCAGACCTCGACGTATACGTTCGAGGATACTGCAGAAATTCGGCGCTTCATGCAGCGTAAAGAAGCCGAAGCGCCCAAGGAGCGCGAGGAATACGGGCGGTATGGCAACCCGACGCAGCAAGCGGTGGAGCGGAAGATTGCAGCCTTGGAGGGGGGCGAGCGGTGTTTGCTCTTCGCCACCGGAATGAGCGCCATCACGACCGCGTTGTTGACGCTGCTTTCGGAGGGCGATCACCTGATCATGGTCAGCGGCGCCTATCGCCGGACGCAGGAGTTTGCGCGAGAGTTCCTGCCCCGGTGGGGCGTCGAGGCCAGCCTCGCCCCCATCGACGACGTCGACGCGCTGGCCGCGGCCGTCCGGCCAACGACCCGCGTGATCTTCTCCGAGACGCCGACCAATCCCTATCTGCGGGTGATGGATCTGGCGCGGATGGCGGCGGTGGCCCAGGCGCACGACATCGTCACCATGATCGACAGCACGTTCGCTACCCCGATCAACCTGCGCCCCCTGGAACACGGTCTGGACCTGGTGATCCACAGCGCGACCAAGTACCTGGGCGGGCACAACGATCTCCTGGCCGGGGCGGTGGTGGGAGCGGCCGATCTGCTGGATGAGATCGAGAACGCGCGGGGCGTGCTGGGGGGCGTTGGGGGACCGATGGATGCGTATCTCCTGTTGCGGGGGTTGAAGACGCTGGACCTGCGGGTCCGGCGCCAGAACGAGAACGGCGTGCGGGTGGCGCAGTTCCTGGCCGATCATCCGGCCATCGAGCGGGTCTATTATCCGGGTCTGCCTAGCCATCCCGATCACGCGGTGGCGCAGCGGCAGATGACGGGCTTTGGGGGCGTGGTGAGTTTCGAGGTGCGAGGGGATCTGGCGCGCACGGGTCGTTTCATCGACCGGCTGCAACTGCCCTACGTCGGCCCGACGCTGGGCGGGGTGGAGGGGATCGCGCAGCAGCAGGCGCTTTTCGTCTCGCTCGACCCCGAAGAACGACGGGCCTCGGGCCTGGCCGATAACCTGGTTCGTTACGCTTTAGGTATCGAGGATGCGGAGGACATCATCGCCGATCTCGAGCAGGCCTTGGCGAGTTTGTAGGCATTCACTATCACGAATTTCACGAATGGACGAATCTCACGAATTTTATTGGAGGTTGGACGTTAGATGCTGGAAGGCATTCGTGTCATTCGCGATCACAAAAACGCTTTGGGCAGAGGCGCCCGATAGCAAGGTAGGCACAGTCTCGATCTCAGATTTAAGGAGGAGGGATTATGATCGTACATAAGTTTGGCGGGACGTCGGTGGGGGACGTACACAGGTTTTCCAACGTGGCCGACATCGTGATCAAGTATCACCACGATCCCCCGGTGGGGGCGCCGGAGGAATCGCTCGTCGTCGTATCGGCGATGGGTGGCGTGACGAACCGGTTGATCGATGGGGCCCGGGCGGCGGCCGAGGGCCAGGACTCGGTCTACCGGGAGATCAAGGCCCATTTGCTGAGCCGCCACCTGGACGTGGTCGAGGCATTGTTGAACAACAGCGCCGAGCGGCTGGAGGTCGGCGGGCTGGTGGAGGATCGTTTGCACGATTTGGAGCGGCTCTACCGGAGCATCGCCGTCCTGGGCGAACTGACCGCCCGGGGACTGGACGTCGTGACGTCGTTCGGCGAGCAGCTCTCGGCCCACATCCTGGCGGCGGTGCTGCGCGAGCGGGGCGTGCGGGTCCAGGCGATCAGCGCGACCGAGTTGATGGTGACCGACGAGCACTTCGGGAGCGCGGTGCCCCTGATGGAGCCGACGCGGGAACGCCTGGAGGAGCAGGTCAAGCCGTTGATCGCCCGGGGCGTGGTCCCTGTCATCACCGGCTACATCGGGGCGACGGAGGAGGGAGTGACGACCACGCTGGGCCGCAGCGGCAGCGATTACTCGGCCGCCATCATCGGCGCGGCCCTGGGGGCGGACGAGGTGTGGATCTGGAGCGACGTGGACGGCATCCTGACAGCCGACCCCAATATCGTTCCCCAGGCCAAGACGCTGGACGAGCTCTCTTACGCCGAGGCGGCCGACCTGGCCTACTTCGGGGCCGACGTGCTGCATCCCAAGACGATCCGCCCGGTGGTCGAAAATGGCATTCCGCTGCGCATTCTCAACAGTTTCAATCCCGATCATCCCGGCACGTTGATCGTGGAGCAGCCCCGCGAGGATCGGGCGGTGCTGCCAGCCATCATCTCGACTACCGGATTAAGTTTGATCGCTATCGGCAGTGAGGACGATTCGTGGACGCTGCGGATGGCGGCGCAGGCGTTGCAGCGGCTCAGCGAGGCGGGGTTCGACGTGTTGATGTTCTCCCAATCGCTCTCGGAGCACAACCTGAACCTGGTGGTGCGGGAGCAGGATCAGGCCCATTGTCTCAAGATCCTGCGCCGCGCGTTCGATTACGATGAGTTGGACAGCGTCTATAACCTGGGCGTCAAGGAGAAGGCGGCGACCATCTCGGTGGTCGGCGTGCCGGGCTGGAACGACACCGGCGTCGTCTCGCACGCCTTCCTGGCGTTGGGGAAGCGCAACACGCGCGTCATCGCCGTGGCCCAGGCGGCCACCGAGCACAGTGTGTCGTTCTGTATTCCAGAGGAACAGGTAGCGGATACGGTGCTTTTCCTGCACCGCGAGTTAGGATTGGAGGTGTCATCTCAATAAGTAAGGGGAGCCCCCGCTTTATTGAGATGATACGATTGGAGAATAAAAATGGCTAAGATACCGGTCGGTGTGTTGGGTGCGACAGGGACGGTCGGGCAGCGCTTCATCCAGTTGCTGGCGGACCACCCGTGGTTCGAGGTGAAGGCGGTCGCGGCTTCCGATCGCTCGATCGGGCAGCGTTACGCCGAGGCCTGCCACTGGTTATTGCCGACGCCGATCCCGGTGGGAGTGCGTGACCTGCTCGTGCAGCCCATCGAGCCGGGGTTGGATTGCCGGTTGCTCTTTTCGGCGCTGCCCTCAGACGTGGGCGGGCCGGCGGAGGAGGCGTTCGCCCGGGCCGGGTACGCGGTCTGTTCCAACGCCTCGGCTCATCGGATGGACGGGGACGTCCCGTTACTGATCCCGGAGGTCAACGCCGGTCACACGGCGTTGATCGAGACCCAGCGCCGCGAGCGGGGCTGGGAGGGCTTGCTGGTCGCCAGCGCCAATTGTACCGGGACGCAGTTGACCCTGGGACTCAAGCCGTTGCAAGAGGCCTTCGGCCTGCGGCAGGTCCTGCTCGTCTCGATGCAGGCAGTCTCCGGGGCGGGGTACCCGGGGGTGCCGTCGCTGGATATCCTGGGCAACGTGGTGCCCTACATCGGCGGCGAGGAGGACAAGGTCGAGGCGGAGCCCCGCAAGATGTTGGGCGCGCTGCAGGGGGACGGGATCGCGGCGGCCCCCTTCACCGTCAGCGCCCACTGCAATCGGGTGCCGGTGCGGGACGGGCACACGCTGTGCGTCTCGGTGGCCCTCGAACGGGAGGCGTCGGTTGATGAGATTGTGGCGGCGTTGGCGGATTTCCGGGGCTCCCCGGAGGCGGCGGGGTTGCCCAGCTCGCCGGCGGCGCCCATCGTCGTTTGTCAAGAGCCGGACCGCCCACAGCCCATCCGCGACCGGGATACAGACGGCGGGATGGCGGTGGTGGTGGGCCGGGTGCGGGCGTGCCCGGTGTTCGACGTCAAATTCGTCTTGCTGGGGCACAACACCGTCCGGGGGGCGGCCGGCGGGTCGATCCACAACGCGGAACTCCTGGTTGCCCAGGGGTGGGTCGAGCGATGACGAAGATGACGAAGATGACGAAGATGAAGACGACTTACGAGCGATACGGGTTGACCACGC